>JBCDBC010000955.1:0-2933 GCA_039184535.1 Bacteroidota bacterium
AAACTTGCTAGCTTTTGATAAAGTGGACTGAAACTTAGACGGGGGTCGTGAAATAGAGCTTGGAATTCCATCTCCAAAGTTCTCTTTTATCAGCCTTTTTCACAAACCGGGAATTGCTGCCATGTTACAGTTATCTCCTACTGATCTCTGATTATCAGTCTTTTAGCCCAATTTACTTTTATACCGAGTGATTAGGTTATCAGGAATAATTGTAACATTAAGGTCCAAAGATTATTCTGAATAAATCGGGGTTTTACCCTACATCGTCTCAAACAGCAGAGACTCTTTTGTAACAGTTTCTATTTTGGGAGAGCTGATTATCAGGAGGCTAGCACAAATCGCATATAATTTTCACGAAAGGATCATTCTCATGTTACAAAAATCATTTTGAAGTATTTGATTCTCAGTCTCTTAAGTACGTATGGAGAAATTAATACCTACCTCCTGCGAGCCCAAAACAGCCTAATCAATTAATAATCAAACACTTAACCCATCCCCTGGGGTCAATGTTGTACTCCCCATTGATAGGACCAATAAGGCTGAGTTCTTAGTTTGTTTTTCTTCAGCCAGCAAGGCGGTAGAGGTCTGAAGGTTTTCTTCTGCCTATGCCTTGATGTCTTCTTTGGTTGTTATACCTTTTGATGAATCTGTCGATTCCTCTGTAAAGTTCCCATCCATCTTCTGCTGGATGTAGATACACATGCTTCTGTTTGAGCGTCCTGAAGAACCTTTCTATGAAGGCATTATCAGTAGCTCTTCCCTTACCATCCATGCTAATCTGTATTCCTTGTTGCTTCAAGGTATCTATCCAATTAGCTGAGGTATACTGACTTCCCTGATCTGAGTTAACAATCTCAGGTTTGCCTTCTTTCTCAATAGTAGCCAGCAACAACTCAGTCTGGGTTTCCTTCTCCAGAGAGTTCGATAGCTTCCAGCCTACCAGATAGCGACTATACAGATCTATGATGCCAGTAAAGTACATGAAACCGCTCCTCATAGGGATATAGGTAATGTCTATGGCCCAGACGTGATTAGCATGGGTAATACTCAGATTCCTTAGCAAATAAGGCTGTATGTACTTTGCTTTCCCTAAACGACTTAAGTTACGCTTAGGATAAATCGGCTCTATCACCATCTTTCTGAGTAAACGTCGAATACGCTTCACATTGTAGCTCATCCCTAATTCTCTTAACTCATCCTGCATCCCTATTACACCAAGAGTAGGATCTGAGAGAAATAGCTCATCCATCCGCTTCATTAAGGCCAAATTCTCCTCACTTTCCCCCACTGGCTGGTAGTAATAGCCACTTCTATGCAGAGATAAGAGCTTACATTGGGAGCGAATGCTCAAGGAGCTTGATCGGTCTATACACTCACGTCTTTGTTTCATAGACCTAGCTTCTTTAAACTTTTTTTTAGAAAGTCATTCTCCACTTTCAGCTTCCCTATTTGCTGATATAGGGCATCAGATTCTACCTCTGTTTCATCTTGAACGGATTTCTTCCGATCAAATACATCTTCTGCTTTGTCCAGAAACTCCCGCTTCCAGGTGGTAATTTGATTGGGATGGACTTCATACTTCTTGGCTATCTCGGCCAAAGTCTCGCGTTCCTTTAAGGCTTCTAGCACCACCTGAAACTTGAATTTTGAACTGAATTTTCGCCTACTTTTTTTCATCATTCATCGAACTTAGTGTTAAGATAATCAAACTTAGCCGATGGTCTCATTTCTGGGGAGTATTACACAAAGTCCTCTTAGACGAGACGTCTGTGGGTTTTTCTTACGGGTTTTGGTAGTAAAAATAGGCTCGCTTTCAGGAGAGTATTTTGGTTGGTTTTCCAAGGGCTTTACTGTCTTAAGACTTGCCAAAGGAGTGACAGAATCGGAGGGGTTTGTGTCAGGCATGTTCTCGAAATCCTAATGACACAAGGATGGTATGAGGATGGCACTTAAAAAAGGCTCTGAGTTTAGTGTCATTACTAGACCAGGAAGGAAAATCTGAATGCCATTTCTAAGGAAGTATTCTAAAGGTGTGAGTAAAATCAAATTCTCACGGGGAAAATTCTTACTCTAGACATATTTTTAAAAAGCGTCAATTTATCCATCTCTGTATGAATCTATCCTACTAATTTCACTCCATACTCTTCAAATTTCTTATCATTGGTCATTACAATTAGATCATCCACCTGGGCCTGAGCAACGAGTACTCTATCGAAGGGATCCCGATGATGATAAGGTAGATCTTTTACTCTTTTAACAGCCTTTATACTGATTGGCAGGATAATGACATTTTGTTGATTCAACTTATTTACTATCTCATCCAAGGATTGGCTTAGTAAAAGTTTTCCTATGCTTAATTTAATTGCAATTTCCCATAGGCTGGCAATACTAACATAAAATGTATTGGCCGGGTCTTGAAGAATCTTATGAGAGGATTTAGAAAGCTTGGGATGATTTTCAAAGACCCATAGGAGGATATTGGTATCTAACAGATAATTCATTCAGGCATATAGTCTTTAAAGTCTTCCAGAGGTTCATTAAAATCTGGTGCTATATACTTGATAAGATTAGGCATACTACCTAGGAGTCCTGATGCTTTTGATGATGCTTTTTCCGGAAAGGATTGCTTCATCATAGCATATAATTGCTCCACCTGAGTATCTGAGAGATGCTCAATACTGTCAATCAACTTAGTCTTGATTTCGCTCACTGTCATAAATCTATATTAAAGCTTTTCCTCCTATTTCTCAATCATAATACGTCAAAAAAGAAGAAGGGATTTAAAAAATGGAGGCTTAGCACTATTTCCTGGGGTACTCCATTAATCGTAGCCCCAATTTAAGTTCTGAGCCTGATCTGTTAATTCATCCAGAGCTTTACTTCTTTTTTCAAAAATAGACTGTCTGTACGCCAAGACGTCCTTTGCCAGAACT
>JBCDBC010000956.1:0-2924 GCA_039184535.1 Bacteroidota bacterium
AAATGAAGTAGCCTTGTCCACTCTGTTAAGAATGTTGATAAGGTCCGGATTCCATTGGGTTTAGCCATATCACTGTCAAGAATGTTCTCAAGGAGTTAACGGCTAATTCGCTAGTAGAGATCCAGGTAAATCCCAGAGATAAGCGGTCCAAGATAGTTACCTTATCTCCTGAGGGTCAAGGGCTTCTATTGGAACTTAAGCCTCTATGGTTATCCTTTACGCAAGCACTGGAATCTACCTTCACGTATGGACATCCGGACCTTATCAACATTCTTAACAGAGTGGACAAGGCTACTTCATTTAAGCCTATACATCAGAGAGTGAGAGAAGGGAATGTGGAAGGAGTCTCCATCGTTGACTATCGACCAAGTCTAAAGCAAAGCTTCTTTGATTTGGCAGAACCCTGGCTGCGGGATGTATTGGATGGCAAGTTGGAAGAGGAGGATGTATTTACGCTCAACCATCCAGATGAGGCATACATTAAGAACGGAGGCTTCCTCTTTTTTGCCATGTATAAGGGGAGGGCAGTAGGCTGTGTGGTCCTGAAACGACTGGACGAGGACAGCTTTGAATTTGCCAAGCTATTCATAGAGCCTTACCACAGAAGCAAAGGGATAGCCACGCAATTGATTGAGCGCTGCATCACAAGATGCAAGGAAAATCAGGCTAAAGAACTTTGGTTACAGACTACTATGTCTATGCCAAAGGCACATAAATTATACTACAAGCTAGGCTTCGATGATTCGCCACCCCCGGAGTCTATGTCAGTGCTAATTCGTACAGAAAAAATAATGATGAAAGCCTTATGACTCATTTATTAGGCTATTGCGGCCTGGCCCTGAATCTGACATCCATGGCCATGAAAAAGTTGCTGTATTTACGCTGGCTTTCCTTGGTGGCAAATGTGACCTATATCTTCTATGGGATTCAACTCCAATCACCTCCTTTTATCATCGGCTGTAGCATTGCGGTTTTGATTCACATTTACCATATACGTAAAATCTACCAGGAGAATGCACTCCAGAAATCGTATGCAAAAGAGGGACCTCACAGTAAAAACTTCATCTGATACACTTAGGCACCCAACAATCCTGCTACTAAAAATCCAATATAGGTACCCACACCAGCACCTAATGAGCCTACCATGATGGCAGGTAACATGAGGCCAGGTCTCTTCAGGCTTTTTGCCAGAGCCATGGCAGTGGAGGCACCCCCAATATTTGCCTGACTGGCTACGGCTATGAGGGACCAATCCTGTTTGAGCAAACCACCTAATCCAAAAATCACTAGCCCATGCACCAGGACTACCGTAGTAGTAAAGCCCAGTATGAGCATAGCGAGCTCGCCTATTTGGCTGAGAGCGGCAAATTCACAAAAGGCGCCTATGACGGCCAGGAAGAGGTATACACATAGAAGACCCAATAGCTTGGCTCCCTGTATCTTCTGGATCTGAGGAAACTGGGCCAGTATGAGGGCGATAGTAGTTAGAATGAGAATGGAGGGAAAGGTTACCCCTATTTCTTTCAGCCAGGCAGCAGATAGATTTGAGAACCATAGTGTGAGAATGCCTAGAAATCCAAGAAGGGCAAACTGATAGGGATCTACCCATTCCCGTTCGTTGTCTGTGTCCAGTTCTGTCTTTCCACTTTCTTCAGTATACATCTTCAATTCTTTACGGGGGAAGTATCTTTGCAATACTGCTGGGATGGCCAACGAACTAATCATCCAAATAGCTGTGAGAATATTATCTACAGCTACTGTTCCTGCAAAGAAAGCCCCTTCTTCCATCATGTCATAGTGGAGGGCCACGGCATTAAAGTTAGCACTTCCACCTATATAGGTCCCTGTCATCATTCCGGCAAATGGTGCCAGATACTCCTGGAGTAATTTTGCTTCTCCAAAGAGAAAAGTGGCGATAAGCGCTCCTAAAGCAGTACCAAAACCTCCAATGCCAAACATCATGATCATAGGGAGACCCGCTTCCTTCAGGTCCTTTAGGTTAACTCCTAACAATAAATAGAAGATGGATAGAGGAGCTAAATAGGTAAAAATTCCTCCATATAGTGGAGGGGCATCTGAAGCCGAAGGAATAATTCCGATATTAGCAGTTACCGCTGCTACTAAAATGACCATTAAAGTAGTACCTACCTTTCTCAGGAATGTATGTTGATTAAGCCATTCACAAAAGATGATGATGGCGAAAAGGACTGCCAGAATAAATAAGGGGTGTTGCATAAAGCTTGAAAGAAGTAATTCAGGCATGTTACTAATAAAATTTCATATATGACACAGACAGAACCCATACTGCCTAAAGAAAAGGTCATGGTCTATGTGCTTAGAAAAGTACATGGGAGCCTTGAAGTTCTGGTTTTTGACCATATAGATTATCCCGATGTAAACAGACAGATTCCCGGAGGAATCATAGAGCCAGGGGAATCCAAAGAGAAAGCTGCTCTCAGAGAATTAGAAGAGGAGTCAGGCATCATGAATGCAAGACTCATCCGCTACCTGGGAGAAAGTGAATATGTAAACTCCTATCAGGGGCAGCTTCAACGAAGGTATTTTTTTCTTATCAAGGGGCATGAGGGACTTCCTAATCATTGGGACCACCTAGTTAAATCAGAGGGAGAAGATCAAGGATTGGCCTTCCATTTTTACTGGAGGAAAGTAGAAGAGGCAGATATAGGTTATGAACAGGGGTCGGGCCTAAAATATCTGACGGAGGAAGATATTCAGAAAATTAGTTGGCAGGCTTAAGACGTTTAAAGAATACTACTTTTTCTTTTTGTACATGGAGTAGATTAAGCCGGTAAAAAGGAGAAAAAGTGCCAGACTCATATATGCTTCACTGCCAAATCCCTTTTCATTTACCTGCCCTACAAAAGATAGAAGATTGAGGAAAGCAGCAATTCCTAATATGGCTG
>JBCDBC010000957.1:0-2924 GCA_039184535.1 Bacteroidota bacterium
CTACTAAAAAAAACTTACCCTTCTATGCCTATGATGAACTGATCGACCTTACCTATAAAACTGTAATATGAAGAAGGTATGGTTCAATGCCAGTTTGCTGGCAGTTATGTTGATCAGTAGCATAGCCGTTTTTTCTCAACGACATCACGTACGCGACGAAGATCACTTTTGGAGAAAAAGAGTGGTCAACAGAATCAGTTTGATTGAGAAAATCAATGCCCCCCTGATTTTCCGTGAAAGCAGCTTTTATAATGATGACCCACGCTTTGAGCAGACAGATGGTATCGTCATGGCCATTCTAAATGGTGCCAAGCAAGGTAAATACATAGCCTATGATCCTTATGAGGACAAAGCCTATGATTACAATGCCCTGGTTTTGAGGATGGAAGAATTTGAGCAGGCACTCTACGGGGAGAATGAGGACGATTTTGATGCCTACGAAGAAACGGATGACCTCACCAACAGAGATCAATTTGAGGACGACTTTGAAGATGAGTGGGAGTTTGAGGTAGATGACTTCGAATTTGAAGACGAAATAGAAGTAGAAGACGAAACCTTCCAGGAAGATACCGTGGAGATAGACATGGCTCCCTATGAGAATGTCATCCATATGGTAGAGGACTGGATTTTTGAGAAGAATAGTTCCAGAATGATTCAGGAGATCCGCTACTTTGAACTTATCTGGACAGATCCTACCGGCACCCTGCCTGACAAAATCCTTTGTCGATTTAAGTATGAGGACATAGAAGAACAGCTGGCCACCACCAAGTGGAAAAACCGCTGGAATGACTCTCAGTCTATGTCCATGAAAGACGCCTTTGCTATGCGCTTGTTTAACGGCATCATGATAGATGTAGGCGGCCGGCCTGTAACCTCTTTATACGAGGCAGAAAGACGTAGACAGGAGATTGTGGAGTTTGAACACCACTTGTGGAGTTACTAATAGCTTAAAAGTTCCATTAACCCATGCAGCTATAGTTCCAAACGCCCAGGTGAATCCGGGTAATCCTGTAAATACGGGAACCCCAGTCCTTGCTGAGTAGCCCGGATTTCACCTTCTATTTTGTGTATTATTTATTTTGAGGATAATCAAAGGCAAGCTTCCAAGGCTTGCCTTTTTCATCTCATAGTAGGACGGAGCAGGATGCATTTTTTCACTATACCCTCGATTTTCATTTTCCATGCATAACAGAAATTAGTGATAGTCTTCAAAGAGAATTCTTCTGACCTTTTCTAAATCTAAAGAAAGTTCTCAAGGGCCACTCTCTGATAAAGGAGATGATTGTATATTTTAACAACAACCTGATTCTTGAGAACTACTATCAGGAGAATATCCTTTTTGGACCTTCTGCTGCTCAGAAGGAAATCACTTTCATTTGCACTCAATCTACACACATGAACTACTACTGGAAACTTGCTTTTCTTTCTCTTTTCATGGGAGCCAACCTCCTCTTCGCTCAACAAGAACCGCCCAACATCATAGTCATACTCACAGATGACCAACGCTGGGATGCCCTTGGAGCCATGGGAAACGCTGTGATTCAGACACCCAATATGGATCAACTTGCCAGCCAGTCTACCTTATTCCAAAATGCCTTTGTTACTACGCCTATTTGTGCTGCCAGCAGGGCCAGCATCATGACAGGTATGTATGAACGCACACATAAGTTCACCTTCAGCACACCACCACTTCAACGCCAGTTTATCGACATCAGCTACCCTAAGCTGCTAAAAGATGCCGGTTACCATCTGGGCTTTTTCGGGAAATTTGGGATGCAATTTGAAGAAGACGCTCAGGATAACCTATTTGAAGCCTTTGACAATAGCAATACCAGTGGGTACTTCCGCTTAGTGGGACCCGGCTGGAAAGATCATGTCCATCTAACAGATCTAACCACTGATAAAGCCATGGAGTACATTGGGAAGCTGGAAGATGATGGGCCCTTCTGTGTATCCATCAGTTACAATGCCCCTCATGCAGATGATACCAACCCCAGGCAGTACATATGGCCAGCTAGAAATGATCATATGTACCAAGGGACCCAGCTCCCTAAAGTGCCTTTGACAAATGATGAATATTGGGAAGCCTTGCCAGACATATTACGGGACAGCATGTATATGGGGAATATCCGATATAAGTGGCGCTTTGATACGTCTGATAAGGCCGAAAATATGATCAAGGGCTATTACCGCATGATCAGCACCATAGACCAAAACCTGGGACGACTCCGAAGCTTCCTTATTGAGAAGGGCCTGGCGGAAAACACCATTATCATTTTCCTGGGAGATAATGGATACTTTCTGGGAGAACGACAGCTTGCTGGGAAATGGCTTTTATATGAGAATTCTCTTAGGGTGCCCTTGATGGTGTATGATCCTTCCGCTAGCGCAAGAGTCATTTCAGACATGGCGCTGAACATAGATGTAGCCCCCACAGTCTTGGATTTTGCTCAGGTAGACATCCCCAAAAGCATACAAGGAAAAAGCCTTAAATCTACCGTACAAAAGGGTATTAGCCTGGAAAGGGAAGAGTTCCTATGTGAGCATCTATATGAGATCCCCTACATCCCCAAGGTGGAAGGCATAAGAACCGAACAGTACAAATACTTCCGCTACCTCGACACCTCTGTAGAGGAACTATATGACCTTACTGCAGACCCCATGGAGATACATAATCTGATAGACTCGGAAAGTCATTCAGAGATATTAGCACAGTTAAGAAAACGAACTACGGAGTTGATAGCTGAAGTAGAGAAGTAAAACTTCATTATCTGTTCTTGGTGGCCCTGGAAAGCTGGAAAACATAGCTCTTCCGTCTGCAAGAGCTAATTATATTTGGTGTGCAGGTATCAGGTCACTTACTTCTACTCCTTTCTTCCTAGAATCCCAGTCAAATTCCGGGAAGAATTACTGCCGTTTGGCTA
>JBCDBC010000958.1:0-2919 GCA_039184535.1 Bacteroidota bacterium
AAAAGTTATGACAAAGATATTATGCCCCGTTGATTTAAAGGATGCCTCATTAAATGCATTAAATTATGCGGGTAATTTTTGCCGACAAACTGCTGGTTCCCTTACAATTTACCATGCTATCACTGATCATAGCTCCATTAGGCACTATCACCAGCTTATTGTCAGGGCTGGTTAGTTCGGTTACAAAGACGCTGATGCTCTTCACTACCCCAATTACCCCCTGGGCTTCCACTAAGTCGCCAATTTTGAAGGGCTTAAAGATGAGAATCATTACTCCTCCGGCAAAGTTGGATAAACTCCCTTGAAGGGCTAAACCTACCGCTAAGCCTGCCGCACCTAACAATGCCACAAAGGACGTGGTCTGAACCCCCACCATAGAAGCGGCACTTATGAGAAGTAGTACTTTCAGCACTACACTGATCAGATCTGAGAGAAATTTTCTGAGGGTAACGTCCATGTCTCGGGCCTCCAGTACCCTGTCAGTTAGCCGCGTGATTCTGTTTATGATCCAGAAACCAACGATCAGGGTCAGAATAGCCATAATGAACTTAGGGGCATATTCTATTGCCATCTCGGCTCCTTGGTTTACGATGTTATTGATATTTGTTGTATCCATAGGAAGATGAGATTAGAGGGATTTATGATATTCTACTACTTGTGGGAAAGGAATTTCTATACTTGCACCATCCAGCGCTATTTTAGCTTTCTCAGTGATGCCAAAGTACACATCCCAATAATCTGCTGGTGTGGCATAAGGTCTTACAGCCAGATTTACAGAACTATCTGCCAGCTCTAACACAGATACGCTAGGTGCAGGATCCTTAAGCACTTTCTCATCTGATTCCATCACTTTCATGATCACGTCCCTTGCCTGCTGTATATTGGCATCATAGCTAATTCCTATCACGAGGTCTACCCTCAATTGACCCAACTTGGTGAAATTGGTGATAATCCCATTTGATAAAGGGCCATTAGGAATGAGAATGGTCTTATTCTCAGGGCTGGATAAGGAGGTTACAAATAGGTTGATGGCCTTTACGGAGCCGAAGTGTCCCTGTGCTTCAATCAGGTCTCCTACCTTAAAGGGTCTGAACAATAGGATCAACACACCTCCTGCAAAGTTCCCTAAGCTTCCTTGAAGGGCAAGACCTATAGCTAAACCTGCCGCACCCAGTAAGGCTACAAAAGAAGTAGTTTCTATGCCAAACATGGAGGCCACACTGATGAATAGCATGACTTTCAGTACCATGTTGATCAGGCTGGAAACAAAGGTCTGTAAGGCAGGATCAGTATCTCTCATAGCCAATCCTTTCTTAACCAGATTGGTCAACCGCCCAATGACCCAAAGACCTATGATGAGGGTAAGAATCGCCAGTAGCAATTGAGGGGCAAATTCTACTGCCAGTGCTATGCCTTTATCCCAAAGCTCAGCAACGTTTAAGTTTTCCATAGTAAAATGTTATTCGGTGTTATTGGTTGAAAAGTATGAAGTACGATAGTGTTAACATGGATTTTGATGAACGTAAGCCCACAAAGTCACGTATCTACTTGCATAAATAATGGGGATTTACCACAGTTCAAAATGCTGCAGATTATGAAAAGATCAATTGCCTTAATATGTTCTATTTCTTGTAGTATTTTTTCCTTAAACACACTGCTGGCTCAGACGAGTCCCTACACATGGCTCCCTACATATTCTGTAGCTACAGCCATAGATGCTGTGGTTTCTCCACCTGTAGGATACTACAGAACTACCTATCCAGAAAACAGCTTTGGGAACTGGCTGAGAGGTCTACCCATAGATACCTTGGATACAGAGGTCACCCTTTTTAATGGAACCCCCAAACTCAATCAATCAGCCCAAGCATACATACTTGAGATCCCTGTCGGGAAAAGGGATTTACAGCAGTGTGCAGATGCAGTCATGCGACTAAAAGCAGAATATCTTTTTCATCATCAACAGTTGGAAAGTATTCACTTTAACTTCACCAGTGGAGATGAAGCCTCATTTACCTCATGGAGTCAGGGCTACAGGCCTTCCTTCTCCGGAAATAAGGTAAGCTGGAATAAGACCGCTAGCCCGGATGCCAGCTACCGTAGCTTCCTAGCATACATGAACATCGTATTCTCCTATGCAGGTACATGGTCATTCGAAAAAGAACTAAGCCCAATTTCCCTATCAGAAGCCAAAATTGGGGATGTATTTATTCAAGGGGGCTTTCCCGGTCATGCCATCATAATCGTAGATGAAGCCATTAATACGAACGGAGAAAAGGTATTTCTCTTTGCGCAGAGTTATATGCCTGCCCAAGAAATACACATTCTCAAAAACCCCAATGACTCAGATTCAAGTCCGTGGTACACACTTAGTGAAGCAACACTTCTTACCCCAGAGTGGTCTTTTCCCAGTGAAAGCATTAAGAGAATGCAGTGGTAGGCGTAAGAATATCCGGTTGATATCGACTAACTCTTTGTTTTTCCCTGCAACTGCTTTTCAAAAATATTCAGCTTTCTGCTACTTAGTAGTTGGCATTCTCCAGAAAATTCTAATCAATCAAACTACAAGAGAACAAGATGCTGACCTTAAAAAATATCCATAAGTCCTACTCTGTTGGAGCCAATAGTCTGCACGTATTAAAAGGGATAGACCTGCATGTAGAAGAAGGTGAGTTGGTATCTATCATGGGGTCTTCCGGATCAGGTAAATCTACTCTTCTCAATATTCTGGGAATCCTAGACAATTATGATGAAGGGGAATACCATCTGGACGGTAACTACATTAGAGATCTGAATGAGGCTAAAGCCGCTGTTTACAGAAATAAACTTCTCGGATTTGTGTTCCAGTCCTTCAACCTTATTTCTTTTAAGAATGCCATGGAGAATGTAGCCCTTCCGCTCTATTACCAGAAGGTAAGTAGA
>JBCDBC010000959.1:0-2917 GCA_039184535.1 Bacteroidota bacterium
CTGATAGCTAGCTCTATAGAAGAATAATCAGTGGATTCTTCCGGAGATAATACATCGAATATATTAGAGGCAATTTCTCTGGGAATGCCTGGCCCTTCATTTTGGATGACGAATTCATATTCTTCAGAATTTTCATCGCTGCTAATCCTGATGATGGAAGAATGATCTGATTGGTGTTCCAAAGCGTAGGTTACGAGGTAAAGAAAAAGTTGAGTTAGCTTCTTCTTATTAGCCAGTATCTTGGGAAGACTGTGTAGAGAAACTTTAGTAGACTTATTTCTAATATGGCTGGGGAGCTCTCTGAGGGATTGGGCAATGAGTTCCTTTGAATCGCATAATTCAAACATATCCTCTTTTGAGCCTGTCATAGAGTACATGATTAACCCATAAAGAACCTCCTCCATGTCCTTGAGATGGTTGTTAATCTTGTTAAGGTCTTCCTGACTGGCTACTTTCCGTATGTCTATCTTATCACATACCTTTTTTATATCTTGAAGAGATCCCTGTAGGTCCTTTGAGACTATTTCTGAGAATTTCAATAAATCATCATTCAAGGAAGTCAGTTGTTTATTCTGGTGAGCAATTTCCCTGTTCTTCTTCAGAAGGATAGAATTCCCCTTTACCTTTTCGTCATACCTGGAATAAAGTAGCCAGAGGATAATGAGAAAAGCAGTAAATCCTATGATTAGGGTAGAAAGGTAGACCTGATTCAGTCTGGACTGACCTTCCGACTTTATAATTTCTATTTCCTTCTCACGCTTCTGGATCTCATATTGATCTCGGAGTGTACTGATTCTTTTCTGGTTGGTTTCTCCTTCAAGGCTATCTTTCAAAACCATAAACTTTTTCATGTAGTTATTGGCTTTCTCATGCCTTCCTAAGGCTTCATAGTTTCCTGACAGTTCTTCATAAACTCTTTTTTCCAGATCGAGAGAATTTATATTATAGGCTACTTGTAAGGCCTCATCTAGAACCTCCATTGACTCCTTCGTTTTATTCATTTTTCTATATGTGGAAACCAGGTGTTCTTGATAAATTCCCTGATCATGTCGGATCCCATGTTCTTTAAAATAGGCCACAGCTTGTTGGAAGTAGAATGCTGCAGAATCATAGGTCTCTTTGGTGAAGTGCATGCTTCCCATGGAACCGTGAGAAGAAGCTATGGTGTAGCCATCTCCCAACTCCAGCGCTACCTCCATGGTTTTTCTAGTAAAATATTCATACTTATCCATATTTTCTTTTCTCCCTTCAACAGCTGCTAATCCATGGAGAATGACATGGAGATATTCAGTTACCTCATCAGCATAGAAAGTCTGGTAGGCTTCAAAGGCCTCATAAGCCTCTTCATATGATTTCTCGTTCTGGTGGCTATAATGGTAAATGGTGGAAAGGATGAAATGACCCAGAACTATTCCCATAGAATCCTGTATAGATTCACTAATTGCTAGGCCTTTGTATTGGTGCTCAGCTGCCTTGGCGTATTCACCCATAAAACGGTACGTCTGGGAAATCTGAGTTAGGAGATTGGCTTCTTTCCTGAGGCTTAGATACTTTTTATCCTTTAAAGCCTGGTGGTGGTAGCGTAAAGATTCCTTGTATTGGTCCATCCAGGAGAGGGTTTCTCCTATCTCTATTTTGACCAATACTTCTTCTTCTTTATAACCGTTTTCCAGACTCAGTGCGAGGGCTTGCTGGAAGTACTCGAATGCTTGGTGAAATTCGGATCTTTTTTGACTGGTATTCCCTAATTCTGTTAGGGTCTGAATGGAAGCCAGGATATCGCCTTTTTTTTGGTGAATGCTAAGGACTTGATTGAGGCTATCTATTGAATCTAGGGCTAAAGAAGGAGTAAGGCTTACTAGGGAAATAAGCAGAATGATTAGGGATCTCATGATGTAAAGTGGCTGAAAGCCAAAGGTGCTTAAGTGTAATAGGTGTATATTACAATAATCATCTTATTTTGTTATTGAACTATTAAAAATATAGTAAATATTTCAATCAAAAAAATTGCTACCCTTATTTCCTGAAAATTAGTCAAGTACGATATTAGTGATTATCAGCAAATTACTCTTTATGAAAATTTCCAAATTTTTCTGTCAATTTATTTCGAACTACCCCATAATTGTGAGTAAAACAACTTAAGTCCGTAGAGACAAATTTTAGAGAATACCCAAGCTTACACAGGTAAGTACAGGTTGCAGGTGGAAAACCTCTTCCTTTACTTTTATAAACGACTATCAGAAGTAAGTACTGCTTTGAACTAGGTGAGATTCAATTAAACTGCTGGTATCCACCCACCTGGAAAAATCCTTATTGGTTACACTTGCAGGAACGGGAGTAAAGACTTCTAACTAGTTGTTGTCCGTAGTAGAAGGCCTTTCATGATTCATCCTTACAAGAGGATAGTTTGTGAAAAGTCACAACATTAATCACAAGGAGTAAATGTGAATTTGTACTTTGTATATGGAAAGTCCTTTAATTTCTAGTCGGAACCATCCTGAATTTCATGAGGATATACAAACTAGAAGCATATTCTTGCGGGCATAGATGTTCTTTCAACTTTCAATCTCTCACACAATAAAAGATACTCTGAAGAAAACATGGAGGTAAAAATATTTAAACACGTTTCCTATCTATGGGATTCTACGGAAGCTAAAGAGTTTCTCGGCGATGAGGTGGGTTTGTTCCTTTATCGCTCCAATAAGTTGGGGGAAGACTTAAGGATTACGAATTATGGTGGGGGAAATACCTCCTGCAAAACCATAGAAACAGATCCCCTGACCGGAGAGGAAGTGGAGGTGATGTGGGTGAAGGGTTCCGGAGGAGACATAGGTACACTGACCAGAAAAGGGATAGCTGGTCTGTATACTACTAAGCTGAGAAATTTAAAGAATATATACAGAGGACTGGAATATGA
>JBCDBC010000960.1:0-2908 GCA_039184535.1 Bacteroidota bacterium
TCAGTCGGAAGTTTGGGTTTACGGCCTTCCTTCCCCAAGTCTTCTCCCAATACTGGGGGATTTGTTTCCATCCTGATGTAGACCAGTCTACCTATTCTTCACTAAGTCAAAAACGTAAAAGTGTGCTGGCTCTGCTGGAAAAGCTGCCCAAAATCCATCTTTACATCCAGCAATTCTCTCCTAAGTTTGACTATCCGCTTCCTTTTCACTGGGAGAATTATGAGCTGCGTACGCGCTATACCTACCAACTTTTCCTGAAAGGCTATGAGGTAAACAGGGAGAAGGAAAGCTTTGGTGAGCTATGGGAAGGTTTTGCCTCTCCGCTGAAGCGGCAGATAAATAAGGCTGAGAAAAATGGAGTATCAGTGGAGAGAATAGCAGACTACAGCCTATTCCAACAATTGAGTAAAGCTCAGCTTTCTTCTGGGCACGACATTAGTGGAGGAAATCCTGCTTCTCTTTCTATCCTGGGGAATATTTCTTCCTATTTGCTGGATTCTGGTAATGGCTTTCTATTAGTGGCGAAAGATCAGGAGGGGAAACCGCTGGCATCTGCGATTTTTGGGCTCTTTGAGAAACAGCTCATTTATCTGGCTGGCGTGTATGCAGGAGATCAGGCTTCTTCAGGTGCAATGTCATTACTTATGTGGAGGGGCATACAAATGGGCATGCAAAACGGAGCCACTTTGATAGACTTTGAAGGCTCCATGATAGCAGGTATAGAGACCTTCTTCCGGAAGTTTGGAGCCTATCCTGTTCCTTATCTTCAGATTCATAAAAATAGATTACCTTTAATTCTACGATGGCTGAAAACGTAAATATTCTTGGGGATCACGACTCTTATCTAAACCAACTTCTCTACGAACTGAGAGAAGAAGGGATCCAGAAAGACAGGATGCGATTTAGAACCAATCTGGAAAGCATAGGATTTCTGTTAGGCTATGAGATCAGCAAAGAGTTAGGCTATGCTACCTCTAAGGTTACCACTCCATTAGGGACTTTGGACATGCGGCTGCTAAGCCAGCAGCCAGTGGTTTTGTCCATATTACGTGCCGGCCTTCCTATGCACAATGGCTTCCTGCAGCTATTTGATCAGGCAGATAATGGATTCATCTCCGCTTACCGTCATCACACCAGTGGCAATGAGTTCATCGTAAAGATTGAATATCTGGCAGCACCAGAACTGGAAGGAAGAGCCCTCATTCTTCTGGACCCTATGATAGCTACCGGAAAAAGTATGGTACTAAGCTACCGGGCAGTCATAGATCAATTGGGCAAACCTGATCACGTGTTTGTAGCAGGAGTAGTAGCTAGTGAAGAAGGGCTGAATTATGTAAAACGGAATATGCCTAAGGCTCACATCTATGTAGGTGCGGTAGACAAGGAACTTACGGCTAAGGCTTACATTGTTCCAGGTCTAGGAGATGCGGGAGATCTTGCCTTTGGCCCTAAATAGTGAGATAGATATCCACATTTTGTCCGAAAACGCAGGAGATATTTCACCTACCCAATATCCACTGTGAATGGACGTCTAATTGTTTACCTTTGTAGAAAGTAGATGGTTAGGTTTGAAGGTCCTATGTTAATTATTTGGAGTAGGACGGTCCCTAAGGTTCTCAAAGGTACTTATTGTGCCATATAGCTTTGTCGTTTCGAGAGCCTCAACGACCTTACATGGTACGCTTTACTTTGATCATTTATGACATTCGGAGGGCTAAAAATTTTCCTACTACCGTAAGCCATCGATTTTCATTTCTTTCACGTATATGTGTGTATGCTAGTTTGGGTATTCTCTATGTTGGCTGTATCTGCCGAAAAACTGCTTCTTTACTTAACTGTTGTCCTGGTCGGAAGTGTCAAGTTTCTGGTGGCTGTGCTGATGGCACTGGCAGCTAATTTTTCTATGGGGGAAACCTTACTAACCGCAACTTTGGGGGCAGCTATTGGGGTTTGGGGTTTAGCCTATTTTGGTACTCAAATTAGGAACTGGATAGATTCTAAGTGGAAGAGAAATAAAAAGCCCACCAACTACTCCTTCCGTAAAATGATGGTTACCGTTTGGAAAAAATTTGGTATGGTAGGAGTAGCTTTTCTGGCACCTATTTTATCACCCCCTATCAGTGTAGGGGTAGCTATTTCCTTTAGAGAAAAGCCCTGGCGTATTTTCTGGTATATGTTAGGAGGTCTTCTTTTTTGGAGCCTCATCCTGACAATATTTCGCGACACAGCTTTGAGTTTTTTAGGGAAAAACTAGTTAGTGTATTCTTCCTTCAAATTATTTTCAGCTTTATTAATTAGGACTATTCTTCATAAACCTTACGTCTGACAATGTACCCACATACTTTGTTTTCGAGATATTACATTTAAGTATTTTTTTAGCCATTAAACCAGTCTTCTTTATTCTGAGATTGAGAAATGGGTCTTAATGTTTAATGCTATTTACTGTCCTACCTGCAGCTTCATTTGGATAGCCTGCTTTTTATTACTTCCCATATGTGGGACAGGACAATCCATCACCAGAGAGAAAACCCCAGTCTTTAATCGTCTAATGATGGAAGATGGTTTGCCAAGTGATGAAGTAAACTGTGTGGTAAGTGATCAGCAGGGATTCATATGGATTGGTACTACTAACGGCTTATGTAAATTTGATGGAAGAAACTTCAAGCTTTACCAGCATGACCCCCAAAATACTAACTCTATTCCCTCCAACACTATAAGGACCCTTCATGCTGATAGTTTTGGAAATATTTGGATAGGTACTACAGGAGGAGGACTAGCCCGTATAAATACTCAGACCGAAAAGCTGACTACTTTTACCCATAATCCTTCGGATGAAGGAAGCCTCTCACACGATGAAATTCTTTGTATTTATTCAGACAGATCTAAAAGGCTTTGGGTGGGAACTGAA
>JBCDBC010000961.1:0-2907 GCA_039184535.1 Bacteroidota bacterium
GACCAAAGAGTTTAAGATAGGTTCTGAGGCTAAAATCAAGAACCAGACGTATAAAGGAACCGCTGTGAGTTTTGATGATGTGAATAATGTGATCACCTCTCAAGGCTACTTCCGCTTCCCATACAACTTTGCAGAGAAGACTATTTCTGTAGAAATGGCGGGGTCATGGCGTGATGACCTAAAGAGTAGAGAGATTTCTACCAACATCCTCATGCTAGTGGATATGAGCATCATTCCTCAGGAACCGTTAGAAGGCTTGGCGAAGAACCTTACCTACCTCACCATCTCCAACAAGGACATAGACTTCCTTCAGCAGAATATGCTGGAGAATGCCGCAGAGTTCCTGGATAAAGGAAAAAATGAGGATAAGGAGACCCAAAAGTTCATAGACGTAGTCAAGAACTCAATGGTGTTCTCAGACATAGATCTGGCTGGTAGATTTGGAAATACCATTGCACTATCTGACGTGAACTTCCACTATAGCTATGACGAAGCTGCCCTCTATCATGATGGTGAAATAGGCGTCATAGGCATAGGAGGAAACACTGTCAACAAGAAGGTGAATGCCAAGATCGTCTATGAATTTGGAGACATTTCACCCAGTGGGGAGGTAGAGGAAGATATGCTCACCATTTACATAGAAGTGGATGAGTTTAACTGGGCCTACTTCCGTTATGTAGACGGTGTGGTAGAAACCGTTTCCAAGTACTATGATGATTATAATTATCCTTTGAAGGACATTCAGGATAAGCGAAAAAATAATGAAGGGTTCCGTTTCGAGGTGGTGGATGAAGACCAGGTAGCTGAGTTTAAGCAGGACTTCATTCTCAAGTATATCAAGAAATAGAAGGGATTATTCCTTCAAGCAAAAGAACCTCCCTCATCAGTTCCTTGCTGATGGGGGAGGTTCTTTGATTGGGTACATAGCTACTGATTAGTCTGTCAAGTACTTCTCTTTTTTCCTGAATACCATCCCTGTTCTGGTAAGCGATTCATCCGAGGACTGAGCAGCCGTATAGGCGTCTACAAACTCAAATCCCAACTTAGACATGGAGTTCAACAGGTCTATTTGATTCTTCAGGTTGAGGAATTTCTTTTGGGAAAGTAAATCCTCCAGGGTTGATAATTCAGATTCGTATTCAGAGCCCTTTTCCTGAATAGAAAGAAGAATTCCTCCTGTTATTCCTCTGGCTTCAGAAAATAGGATGATATACTCAGGTAATTCATCTACATGAATCCGCGTTTCATCTACTTCCAGGGACTGGGCTTGAAGAAAAGGAGAAATAAGAATAGCGAATACCACCGATAAGAATGTATGCTTCATAGATAAGGATTAATGGATACAACTTATGGCCTCTTGTATATCCATTAAACCAATACAACAGTAGGGAATGTTGGCTGGAGTAGGCAAATGATCCTCATGTGAAAAGCGATGGTATGCCCCACCTATTTTTAATCCACCTTTTCCAGTTCTGAAAAGATCCTCTGCTGTAAAAATGAGTTCATTTTTTGTAGCCTGATGATAGCTCCTGTTTTCTCATCTCTGATAAATTGAAACCACATGTTCCGGTTGGTAGCGTAGAAGAGATCATCTCTAAAGGGAAAAATGGGATAAGGGGTCCACTCCCAACTGTTGGTAAGAAATAGGGTGTCTCTTTCTACCTGTAGGCTTATACGGAAGTCATTCTTGAGGGTAGTGTAAGTTCCTTCGTAAGTAGCTAACTGAGGTGGTGAAAGCTTGAGAGGGGTCAGAGAAGCATTTGATTCTACACGCCTTTCTCTAAGGTTATACCTATCTCCATTTTTCAATAGATAAAACTGCTCTGAACCATGGGGAAGCGAACTAATGGAGTCATTCTCCCTGTGATACATGCTACCATCATACACAGCTACATAACTGTTCCCTACCACTTCAAATCTTTCTCCTTGCACCAAAACCCCCACTCCTTCGTCTATACCTAGTGCTAGTCTTTCTCGATTCCTGTGTATCGCTTCTGTATGTGCAAACTGCTTATTCCTGGCCAGAAAATGATTCATCACTATCACGCCTTCCAGGAACTCAAAGCCCTCCACTAGCTTATCCTCATAAAAGTAGGAGGCTTGAACACCGGAGCCTGCGGAAACACCTGCTATCATTCCTTCCCTATCCAGTAAGGCTTTCAGAGCAGCATAGGTTCTGGTACCCGCATAGGCATCTGTAATCCGTTGCGTTTTTCCGCCCAGTATTATGACAGCCATAGCCTCTTCTAAAGGCTTGGTAAAAGTCGGCTGGTTAGCTATCTCTGGATCTCTTGTGTGTAGGATATGAATAGTTGAAAACTCTAGTTTCTCAAATCGCTTTCTCACCCTTCTGAATTCAGGATCTTTCGCGATTTCTTCATCTGAAAAGGCTGTCGGGATAACCACGATCCTGGCTCCTTCACCGCCAGCAAATCTCCTGATGAGCTCTGCATGTACATCTAGAATTCCTCCTCCCATTAATAAAAGTTTCCCTTTGGAGGGTCCTTTAGCGGGTAAGTACTCGTGATTGCCAGATTGCTTAGCGAGATCCTGAGAAAGCACGCAAGATCCCTTTAGGATGAGCAATCCCAATAGAAATGGAATCCATAACCGAGACTGAAGTATGTATCCGGCAAGCATATGATCTCAAATTAGGGGATGATTCTTGGAAGAATACTACTCTTATCTTTTCTGAGATGACCAGTTAGAAATAGGATATCTCTGTAGAGAATACATGAAATGTATTACTCTTTCTTTATCGACTTAATTTTTCTGAATCAAGTCCTACTCTTTGTAGCAGTTTACCTTAAGTCAGCCAGCAGATGAGTTCTTTTGGTCTAGGCATTCCACCTTAAATAGGTCATTCAAGTACAGAGGTCAGTTGACAAAATACATATCCAATTCCCC
>JBCDBC010000962.1:0-2906 GCA_039184535.1 Bacteroidota bacterium
ATCATATTCGACTTTTTCTATATCGCCCATTCCGTCCGTATTAACATTTGACATCTTCACGAGTATCTGCCATGCGCGATACCGATCTGATACCTTTAGCATATAATCCAATAACTTTTCGTTTTGCATAACCTTGTTGAATGCCTTCGTTCCTTCAGAGTGCGTGCCTCCTATGAGAAAGATTTTGTGCTGATCGAACGCCGTTTCATCAAGGCAGTTAGGCACACATGTAATAAGAAGATAATCTTCTACCAAGATACCTCTTTCGTCAATTTTTGGGAGAAGCACGTCATCCTCACCTGATCCTGTTGATATTCCCCAGTTAAATATTTTTGGTTTATTTTCATTGTGTTCTCGTTCACATTGGTACGGCATAGAACGCTTCACGGCGTATTTACTTATCCTCTTATGATTTAACTCGTAGAGATAAGGAAATTCAAAAAGTTCTTGTAGGTTCGCATCATATTCCATTGATCCCCTTATCGCTTCACGATCTTTAGGCTGCCTGTAACCCATAACGGCACGAGCAATTAAATTAGACGTTGGACTACCAAAGCATATCTCTGTTTGATCTGGCCTCACATTCACATAATCTTCCAGAAGAATCTTCTCTTCCGCCGAACGATATAGAACATCACAAAGAGTTGATGCAGCTTCCTTAGTTGCTCTTGTGAATCTTTCATGCGGATCTGCTGGATTAAGTTTCACATTTGGATTTGCGTTTGCAGGTCTTAAATGTACACAACTTTTTTCACTGGACACTTTTTGCCGAATCTTTAAGAGAAAGTAAGGACTATTTCCTGACAACCTTAGAGAATAGGATTCATGTCTCTGCCCCATTAAACTTGTTGGTGCTAGGTGGTGATTTGGCTCGGTCTATCGAGGGTTGTATCGCCATTCACCCTCAATGGAATGTTAGTACCACCATCTTAACTCACGACCCTGAAGCAATAGCTTTTGTAAAGTCTATCCTAAATGGCCAAGGGGAAAGAGTTCAATATCTGGAGCAAAACATATTTTCTCTGCAGCTAGATTCATCTTTTGATTTAATCTGGGGTAGTCTACATCCCAACATTTTAAAGGAAGAATTCAGAGGAATTCTTGTTCAACTTTTCCCTTTACTCAATACTGACGGAAAAGCCCTATTTAGTTTTCTACAAGCCCATTCTACCATCTCTCATTTACTCGCCTTTGTAGGCTGGGAGTTGGCATACCCTTCTCTCTCAGGAATTCATTCACTCTGCCGGGAAATTCTTCCACCAGGATATGAAGCCACATGCTGGGGAAATAAACCTTCCAGCTACGGCCTACTGGAAATAGCTAATACACAACCATTAATATCTAAATTATGAAGTTCAAGTTTATTCTTCTGTTAATGATTGGAGGGTATTTATCCATAAACTCTGTGGTTTATGGACAGTATACCCCTTACTCAGATCCTATTCGTACTAAGCAGGGAGAAAAGCCCAAGCAACCATACTATGATTTGAATGAACGAACTAATGTAACAAGATCTACTCTAGAAGATGATTGGACCTCAGTAGGGTCATTAACCCCAAATCCATTTTCCTTATACCAGGGGTTTAAGGGGGTAGGAGATAGCGTTATCTATGCGTCTATATTTGACATCAGAGGATTTTTTGATAACCCCACTGCTCCCGAAAGAATCATTGGCAAGTCCCTGGATGAAGGAGAAACCTGGACTCCCATAGAGGTAACTTTTGCAGATTCTTCCTTGCTAAACACAGGAGACTCCCTTTTATCTACAGTGAATATTTTCCCCGTAAATGAGTCCGTTATTTATAGTTGTTTAAATCAGATGCCTGCCCAAACATATGGCATCCTTGCCAAGACCCTAGACGGAGGAGAAAGCTGGGAGAGGCTTCCTTACCCTAAAGCAGATGAACGGGAAATCCCCCTAGAGTTACACTTCTGGGGACCTGATACAGGCGTAGTTTTCTCCAATGGGTTTCCACCTGTAGTACCCGTTCCGGTTCAGATTTATTATACGGAAGATGGAGGAGAAAACTTCCTCAATGTATCTCCGCCATTAGACTCAGCAGAATCCAGATGGGTAGGAACCGCTCAAACGCTTAAAGCTGTTAAAGGGGATACTATCTGGTATGGAACCAGGAATGGTAGAATTCTTAGGTCTGTCAATAAAGGCTTAGAATGGGAAGTAATTGAAACAGGGCTTGAACCGGAAACTAATGTGATGACTTTTGCTTTCAAGGAGTCCTCTCTGGAAGGGCTCGCTAACTTTGAAGGCGGAGCAGACGGTTTCCCCGTTCCATCTTTCACTATGCGTACTTTGGATGGAGGGGATAGTTGGGAGAGATTAAGTGCGCCTACGCTTATTGAGACTTTATCCTATGTAGAAGGATCTGGAGGGGTCTTTCTAGGGACTACAGGCGCCTTTGGAAGGCCTGGGTATGTTATCTCTAAAGACAATGGTAACTCCTGGGCATACGTACTCACCTCTCCTGCTGGTGCTGCGGCCTATTTCCCAACTCCTGAATTAGGTCTTATTGGGGAAATAGGATTTAGTGGGGGTATTTTTAAGTACCGGGGTGAGCCCTTATTGTATGATGAAGATTTTGCGAGTGAACTTTCTTTTGAGGGAGAAGTATTTTCAACTCTTCCTGACGGGTATATCATTCAGGACATTGATGCGGTAGATGACAATTTGGTTTGGGCAATAGCAAATTCACGAAATGCTGGTTTCCCCGTGGATTCAGCTCATAGTCCTTATTCTCTAAAGTCTACCGACGGTGGGGAGACATGGGAGGTAATCCCTATGTCAGATGTTATGGGGAGAGTAAGCCTGGATATCTATGTTTTTGATGAAAATACTGCCTGGATCACTTCTCTTAATAGGAGTATGGAGCCCGTTGATGGAGTTTGGG
>JBCDBC010000963.1:0-2904 GCA_039184535.1 Bacteroidota bacterium
CATGATTGGCAATCACTTTTTTTGGAGACCCTCTGACCAACAGGAAATATATTGGGTAGAATAAAGAGGATTAAAGTTACATTGATTTTAGATGAAATGGAATCCCAGAAGAAAGGCCAAAACACCCGCAGCCTGGACAAAGGCTTACCCAGAAGCAGAATTTGAGGTAATCCATCCTAGTAACTATTTGAAATGGGTTCAAGTATAAGAGAGAAGAACCAGAAATTCATTGAGAAGTATGGCTCATCATAAGAAAAAGGAAAGTATTCTCCTCTCCAAAGAGGATCAGAAGACTTTCTTTGACGCATTAACAAATCCTCCTAGGCCCAATAATGCACTAAAAAAAGCTCTTGCAGACTATAAAAAAGTTTTTGCAAACTAATCCAACTATGATCCCCTCTTATCTTGAAAGCCTCCGTAAGCAATTCTCCTTTTACAAGATGCTGGGTGATAAGGCCTTCGCCCAATTAGAAGAGAAAGACCTCTTCTGGCAATACAATGAGGAGAGCAACTCCATTGCTATCATCGTGAATCACATGTGGGGAAATATGATGTCCCGATGGACGGATTTTCTCACTACGGATGGGGAAAAGGAATGGCGAGATAGAGACATGGAGTTTGAGGATCTGATCAAGACCCGAGAGGAACTTCTCCAGAAATGGGAAGAAGGCTGGGCTTGCCTATTCTCTGCCATAGATGCCGTAAATGAAGAAAACTTTGACTCTCTCATCTACATCCGCAATATGGGTCATACCATCCCCGAAGCCTTTAACAGGCAGCTAGGCCACTACGCTTATCATACCGGACAGATCGTCTATATTGGGAGAATGATCAAAGGCCCAGCATGGAAAAGCCTTTCCATCCCTAAAGGTGAATCCAAAACCTATAACAGTAGGAAATTTGCACAACAGAAGAGGAAGGCACATTACACAGAAGAGTTTCTGGATAAAAAGTGATGATTGTAGCAGCGAATTGATTCGCCCGAGAGTTCTGAGTAAGGGCAAAACATTTTTTGCCCAAGCCCTACCCAAACACCTCCTCCGGCTTATTCAGGTCCTCCTGCAGCAAACGGAAGTACTCTCCTGTATGCCAGCCATCTACTAAGGCATGGTGAGCTTGCACACTGAAGGGCAAGAGAATTTGCTCCCCTGACTTTAGGTACTTCCCCCAGGTGAGACGGGGAACAGAATCCACCTCTGCTATATGAACGGGATGTACGAAGCTGGTAAAGTGTATCCATGGCAGGCTGGAGATGAAGAGATAGTCATCTCTGTGGGGATTATCTTCCAAAGAGGCTTCCTGTTTGACTGCTGCTTCAGCTTCCTCTGAATTCTGCAAAAATTGTTTAGGATCAGGATGATACCAGGTATCCGTGAAAGTAAATACATTCTCTTCAGTCATAGAAGTGTAGGAAGGATGAACCATATCATGCTCAATCACCTTTTCTCCTCTTACCCTTTGTTTAAACTCTGGAATAGCATTAGCCGTCTTGGAGGCTATGTAGAGGATGGCCTTAAAGATGGATAGATCTGTCTGTTTGCAGTAATCATAGAGGACCTTGATGTCTACATTGGCGCAGATGTTAAAGTGAGGATAATCCAGTGCATTAAAGAATCCGAAGTGTTTTTGTCGGTTCCAGGTAGAAATATCAATTTCTTTCATCTTAGCTGTCTACTTTTGAGGAGAATTTTCCATAAAAGTACGCGATCAATTTTAATCCCAAAACCAGGGTTTATGTATAAGGTCGTTGAGGCGATCGAAACGACAATATTCGAAATAAGCTGTATCCCTCCGAGAACCTCGGAGGTCTTAAAAAAAATTGATTGTTTGAAAGACCTTCCGGCTGTGTGCGGGATCAATCTTTTCTATATTTGCATATGCGCATCACCCTCTTCTGTCTCATAAACCTACTATACCTGGGGCTCTCTGCCCAGCTTTTCCCTGAACTGGGTGCCCAACGGGCAGGGATATCAGCTTTGACCTTTCTGAAAATAGAGGTTAGCCCCAGATCCGCAGCCTTGGGAAGTGCCAATATCTGTCTGACGGGAGACGCCTATTCTACCTACACCAGTCCAGCTACAGCGGCAGAAGTAGAAACTTTCTCCATAGCTGCGTCCAATACCTTCTGGGTAGCAGATATGAATTATTCTTTTCTCTCTGCCATCATGCCCAGCAGGATTGGGAACTTTGGGGTTTCCCTAAGTGCGCTTAACTCAGGACCCATGGATGTACGGACCACCTTCCAACCCTTTGGGACGGGTGAGAGGTTTTATGCCAACTACTATACAGCTGCCTTTACCTATTCTCAACAACTTACAGAACAGTTTAGCTATGGGCTTACTGCCAAGTATGTGCATGAGCAACTAGCAGAGTTCAGTGCAGGTACCGCCATGTTTGACCTGGCCTTCCTGTATCAGACAGACATAAAAGAGTTGCGCTTTGCCGTGATGGTGCAGAGCTTTGGGCTGAATTCTAGCTTGTCAGGAGAAATAGATAATCCCAGTGGGTTTAATGACCTGGGCTTTACGCTAGATGACTACCCTGCTCCTACCATTTTCAAACTTGGCGTATCCTTTGTCCCATATAGATCAGAAGAGAAAAACCAGTCATTGACAGCTATGCTGCAGCTAAACCACCCAAATGATAATGCAGAGAACCTGAGAATGGGACTGGAGTACAATTACCGTGATTTGCTTTTTCTCCGTGCAGGATACAAAATCAACGTCCAAGACCAACCTAATCCTACTGCAGGGCTGGGAGTAAGGATGCGAGTAGGAAAACATCCCTTAATCATGGATTATGGGTTTGACCCTATGCAGTTTGTAGGCGTAATCCACAGGGTAGGTCTGAGCTTTAGCGTAAACAAGTCTTAAGTATGGCCAGTAATCTGATGCATATATTCCG
>JBCDBC010000964.1:0-2901 GCA_039184535.1 Bacteroidota bacterium
GAAATCTTGAAGGACTGTTAAGATCGTCTCTGATGAATTTTCTGTTTATTCAAGAGCCTACTTCTGATCAATTATGCTATCTTCTGCTTCAGAAAAATTCTACAACTTCATGACTGATTCCTTCTCTTCTAAAGTCTCCCACTTCGCCCAAATACTCATTGAGAATATGTTTCAGGTGAAAGCCGGAGAAGTAGTAGCCATTACCGCAGATTCAGATGCCTTTCATGACATCGTATTTGCTACGGCTAAGGCTGTGGAGGAAGTAGGAGGGAAACCCATGGTTATCTATGTGCCTAAGGCGGAGTATGATGGAAATGCTGGATTGAAGGTATGGCCTGTGGAAGCCCTGAAGGCTACTTTAAGTGAGGTGGATGTATGGATAGAGTACGGAGGGATAGTCATGCTGTATTCTGATATATGGGAACATGCCTTCAAGGAGAATCCTAACCTACGATACCTGGTGATAGGGGATACAGAGATAGATTCTCTCATTCGGACATTCACAGGGTTTGACATTCCCACGCTGAAGTTGCTATTGGAGAAAGTGAAGGGTATGGTTATGCAGGCTAATAAGATTCATATCAGAAGCACGAATGGTACGGATGTACGGTACGAAACTAACCCTGCCTATGCTTTTGACATTGACGATGGTGACTATTCTCAACCTATCTTTGGGACTGCCCCTGGCTATGTAAATATAGTTCCCAGGCAGGGAAGTATGAGTGGCCTAATAGTGTTTGATGTATTGATGGAAGCTGATCTGGAAGGAGAAAATCATGTGGAGTTTCTCATGAAAGATGGTGCCATTGTGGAGGTAAAGGGAAATGCGGAAGCAGAGAAGTTTAGTAAATACCTAGCATCATTTGATGATCCCAACATGTACAAGATCTCTCATAATATGATAGGCTTGAATCCAGGCGTAAGAGAATTAACTGGCAACATAGTAGAGGACGAGAGAATTTGGGGTGGAGTAGATTTCGGCTTTGGGCATACATCTCCTATGGACATGCCACCAGATGGTCAGGAAGCCAAATCTCACTTTGATGGGGTAGTGGGAAAAGTGAGTATCTTCCTGGATGGGGAAGAGATCATCAGAGAGGGTGAAGTGGTACATCCGGAGTTGGCATCCCTAGCTGACAAATTATTGTCATGACGAAGAAGAAGTTTCTTGGGCTTAATCCTCATTAACTTTTTTAGGGTATTATTGGGCCGGCCGTTCCTCCACTGGTTCTGGGGGGAAGGTGAGATGCATTGGAGGAACACAGCATTTTTGCCTACTTTTTTTGCGTATGAAAAAAGTAGGGCACAGGGCTGATATGGAAGGCCCGCTGCAAGCGACGAAGCACAGGTTAGTTGAGTTTGGGCATAGAATCCTGATATGGTTTTTGATGGTTTAAGAGTGAAAAAATAGCATGTCAGAAAATAATCAATACACGACCTCCAAGGTTGAAGAACAGGATTTTACCAGTGGATGGGCAGTGGCCTTGATCATTGCGGGGACTGGTGTGAGTCTTCCTATCTTATTCTTGGGGGCAGAAATTTCTCTTCAGGCAGGCTTTCAGGATGCCATGTGGGCCTTTGGATTGTCTACAGTAGTGTTGACGTCCTTCTGTCTGGCTACCACTTTGATTGGGAATAGAAGCCGACTGTCTACCTATATGATTCTCCGCTTTCCCTTTGGGAAGAAAGGCGCACACCTGATCAATTTCATCATTGGAATTAGCTTATTAGGATGGTTTTCTGTGGCATTAGAATTACTTGCCCAGGCCATCAATGATACATCCGTGGAAACCCTGGGAGTTGAGTTCCCTTTGTGGACCATCATTATAGTGGCAAGTATATTCATTACAGTTACCACCATTTACGGAATCCGCAGCATAGAGAAACTGGCCAATATCACCGTTCCTATTCTTCTTCTATTTCTCATGTACGTAGTCTATAAATGTCTTAGTGTTGAATCTGAAATAGTTTCTATCACCTCATATCTACCTTCTTCTGATAAGATGAGCCTATTTGATGCTACCTCCACCTTGGTAGGTTCTTCCATTCTGCTGCCCGTATTGATGGCGGATTTTTCCAGGTTTATCTATAATGATAAGCAGAGTTTGGTGGCAGTATTAGGGGTAACCATAGGCTTTCCCTTGGTACTGGTCATTAGTGCTTTGACGGCCATACAAACGGGGGAAGTAGACATCATTCAGATCATGAAATCGGTGGATCTGATCATCCCTGCTTTCATTCTACTATTCGCTACCACCTGGTTTACTAATGCCACCAATCTATACTCTATTTCGCTTACCTTCTCCACTATGTTTCCTATTCTAGGCTTCCGGATCATCTGCATATCTACCAGCATATGTGGAACTGTACTGGCACTCTTCGGCTTTTCAGATTATCTGTTTGATTTTCTAAACATTCTTGGGGTGTTTACTCCCTCCGTATCTGCCATATACATCATTGATTTTTTCCTCATCAAAAAGCAGAGGTACGAGCTGGATGAAATCCCCGTATGGGGGAGAAATGGACTCATTGCTTGGGCCATAAGTTCTTCTATCACCATGTCTATCTATCTGGATTACTTCCAACTGACGCAGGCCTATTTCATTGATTCGTTTTTACTAGCAGGGTTGATTTATGTGTGGTTGGAAAGGAAGCAACTGACCCTATCTACCTAGCTTAGCAACCTTTCCCTCAATAGTTCCTACCGTAAACATGAGAATAGGTTCCGTTCTCTTAATGCCGACTTACTCATGCTGAATTAGCTTCTTAGAAGTGTATCTTTGATAAGATAAAGTAAACTATTTAATGGAGAAAAGGCCTATAAATAACTCCTCTTGAAGAACTTTTCCTTGGAACCATTCTCAAGTCATATAGATACTAGATACAGTTTTAGCCTGGCAC
>JBCDBC010000965.1:0-2896 GCA_039184535.1 Bacteroidota bacterium
GTAAATACTGACAGTATTGTGATTAAAAAGCCAATCTATAGCATAAGATCTCTATGTTTCTGAGAAAAGTTTTAACAGATAAGAAAAAGCTTGACTGTAATCCTTCATCCTATTTTCTTCGAGTGAAATTTTCACTGAATTAGCGCTGACTTCATGAGAAAAGCTTTTCTGACAGGACTCACTCTCTCTTACCTCTTTGCCTTACAGCTCTCTGCCCAAACCACCATTAGAAACTTCATCTTTGGGCATAGCCTGATTAACCATGCCTTTCAGGTAAATCCTACCCCCAGCCAGGAGACATCCATTCCTCACTGGTTTCACTTTTTGGCAGAAGAAGCAGGGATATCCTATGCTGCAAGTGGGCAATTTGGTTTTCTCCCACAACACCAAAACCTCCCACCCATTTCTCAATGGGGCTTTGACGTGGTAACACCCGTTTGGGAATCTGATACTGAGCCTTTTTCAGCAGCAGATTTTACGGACATTCTCATCACGCCAGGCAACTTCATCCAGTGGCAAGGACCAGATCGGGAATACCCCACTGATCCGGGTATCACCCCCTTATCTGCTACTCAGCGTGTATTTGAGTGGTGCGATGAGCAGGAAGAAGGGCTAAACTTCTATATATATGAGAACTGGCCAGATATGGCGCCCTTTCTCTCAAATGGATTCCCTCCCTCATCCTCTGAATGGGAAGCCTATAACGCAGAACTGAATGGCCCTTTCCATTCCTGGTTCCTCACCTACCATAATGCCCTGGTAGCAGCCAATCCAGATCTCTGCATTAGCATGATTCCAGTGGGTCCCATACTTAGTACCATTCTCTCTCAGGAACCCTTCAACCAAATTCCGATTACAGATCTATTTGAAGATGATGCTCCCCACGGAAGGGCTAGCCTATACTTCCTGGCAGCTATGATCACCTATTCTGCTATGGTGGGTGAACCTGTTCCTGCTAGCTATTCACCGCCTTCCATCATAAACAGCATCATCCGTGAGAACTATGAGACGGCAGGCACCATCATATGGGAGTCCCTGAATGATTTCACGGATGGAGAAGGAAACCTAACGGCTTTCTGCCAGAACCTCAATACTTCGACAGGACTTGATGAAGCTCTCTTTCCAATTAAGATATATCCTAATCCGACAATTGATGAACTCTTCGTGGAGGCAGAGAATACAAACTTACATTTCCAGCTAAGAAATGTGCTAGGGCAGCTTATGGATGTTCACACTAAGCTTGAGAATGGCCAATATGTGTTAAATCTACGATCCTTACCTATAGGAGTATACCAGCTGAGTGCATCGGAAAAGGAGAATGTTGTTCTTACGAAGAAAGTCATTAAGCGCTTTTAAAAGAACTCCCAAAACAAACTCCTCGCTTTTGGGTCTTAGTGGATGAGTATTTATTAAGACATAAATTATAACCCGGATGTATAGCTTCATTATTTCTCTTCTACTGACTTTTTCTATCTCCACAGATCCTCATCCATTAGTAGGAACCAAATTCCCGGACTTAACTGTAGAAAGATTAAGCAGAGAAGAAATCACCTTACCAGATGCCCTCACCCAGCAGGCAAACATCCTAGCATTAGTATTTGAAAGAGAGTCCCAGTACAAAGTAGACACCTGGGCAGAATTTATCATAAGTGATCATGAAGCTAAACCGGAGGTGAGCTATCACGAGATTCCCATGATCAGTAGCTTTTTCAAGCTGGCCTCTGGTTGGATAGATAATGGCATGCGCTCGGGCATCAATCCTAAGCTCCATGATAATGTGGCTACCTTCTATGGTGATCGGGACCCTTACTTTGAAGGGTTACAAATGTCTGATAAATCCTCTATCTATGTATTCATCCTGGATGAAGAGGGAATCATTCGCTACAGAGAGGAAGGCATGCTAACGCCTGAAAAAAGAAAGGGATTCGAAAAAGTCCTGGCTCAGTTGACCTCTGAAGAATTGAGTAGAAACAACTAGCCTTCAAGACTGAAACATAGTCTTAATGATTCCCGTGACCGTTCCGGTGAGATCGAGCTTCCCTTTAGAGGTAGGGCTAATATTCTTTACGATGGGAGAAAGATCTGAAATTCCCTTCAGGTAAGCCCAAATATTCATCATATGGATCTGAGGAGAAGTTCTCTTCTGTATGGAGCCATCTTCCTGCCCATTTTCTATTTCAGCTGCCAAAAGCTTCAAGGGTAGCTGGGCTAGCGTCTTCGCCTCCTCAAAGTTAGCACTATGCTTAATTTTGCTTTGAGTCTCCGTCTGAACCGTCTCCTCATGTATGCTCCAGAGTAATCCATAAAAGTTGAGTATCTCCTGATAATGCTGGGGCTCCTTATCAGCAAAATCCAAATAGCCTATCGCCAGGGCTAACACCCTATTTAGTCCATTTTTTCCGTCCAATTCTAACTGTGCAAAATGATTTAGAAACTTATTGAAGGTCCTTTTTACGACCGCCAGATACAGATTCTCCTTGGTCTCAAAATAGGTATACAAAGTAGTCCTGCTACAATCTGCTGATTTACAAATCTCAGAGATTGCAGCATTAGAATAGCCTTTATGGAAGAAGACTTCTTGGGCATGTAGGATAATATGTTCCTCCCTGCTTTTCTTAATGGTTTCCTTCATCAAGGGAAATAAACAAAATAGTTTTCAAAAAATTGGACATTATGTTCAATTTTATTGATATTAGAAATACTACGACTGTAACTCCTCATTCCACTTCTTAAAGTCAGCAAAAGATGAACGCTAAAAAGGTCTATATACTCGGCGGTGCCCAGACAGATTTCTCTTTCAATTGGGCCAAGAAGGGATTGGGAATTGATAGCCTCATGTCTGATAGTTTTAGTAAGGCTGGCGAAAATACTCGCATTGATTTCTCAGACATACAAA
>JBCDBC010000966.1:0-2890 GCA_039184535.1 Bacteroidota bacterium
GTCTCTTCTTATTCTTAATCAGGGCGGCTCTCCTCACATAGCCGTAATAGGCAGACTTAGTGAGAAACTGAAAACCTTCTGCTACTTCTCTAAGCTCAAAGCCGAAATCATTCTCTTTGTACTTATCTGTTAATAATTTCAGTGCTTCTTCTACCTCTTTTTTAGCATACTGGACCCCATTCTCCTGGGCTTGATCCTCCTCCTTTGACTCTTTTGAGCTAGTGGTATTAGCAGGCTCCTTGAGAACCTCTCTAATAAAATCCAGTTGTACGGGTTGCTGTGCGCCAAAAATGATCGCTTCTACTATAGAGGCCAGATCGTGATTATCCATACCTGTTAGCTATATTCTGATAACCGGCAAATATAGTCAAGTAATCAGCCAATCAATATTCTCTTATACAAATAATGGAAATAGGGCAGGAAGCCAGCCTCCTACCCTATTTATTCTTTTGTCTGTTTTAGTCGGCCCTACTCGGCAACTTCTCCTCTGAATCTTAGCAGCTTTTGCCCTTCCAGCGCATTAGAAAATATAGTTACTGACTTAGTGAATACACCAGCTTTCTTGGCATCATAAGAAATGGTAACCTGTCCTTTCTCTCCGGGAAGAATGGCTTCCTTGGAATAATCTGTAGCCGTACATCCGCAGCTAGGCTTCACCTTTTCTATCTTAAGTGCTACAGAGCCTGTGTTCTCGAAATAGAAGGTATGGGTAAGTTTTTCTCCCTGCGCTACTGTCCCAAAGTCAAACAGCTCTGAAGGCCAGTTTACTTCTGCCAAAGCTGTAGGTGTAGGTGCACTTTCCAGATTAGCTACCTTCACAACTGCATTTCCCTGAGCCAGACAGCAGGTACACACACAACAAATCATAGCAACAACCAATACGAAGTTTTTCATGATACATTTACATTTAGTGAAACATATCTCATCTTACGAGACCATTAAACTAATGTTTTAGTTTAAACTAATTTTTTAGTTAAAATCTTTTGAAGGGCTGCTCCGGACAGTTTCCAGGAGTAGTGGCTTTCCACAAATTTTCTGGCATTCCGGGAAATAGAGGCATGTAATCCAGGTTGATCCAGCAGCTTCTTTATTTGAAGAATAAAATCAGAAACAGTCTCAGCTAACAGAATCTCAACTCCTTCTTTGGCACCTATAGCATCATTCACTATGGAGGTAGTGATACAGGGAATCCCTAACGCCATGGCTTCGAGGATCTTGTTTTGTTGACCACTTCCCGTGAAGAGAGGAGCGATGAAAATTTGTCCGGACTGATAAGCCGTTCGGATATCATCTACCCAGCCCAGCACGTCCACCTGAGGGAGTTGGCTATACTGACGAATCTCCTGGGAGGGTCTCGCACCAGCCAATAGCAGCCTGATGCCGGGTTCAGCCCTGGAAAGCTTAGGTAATAAGCTTTTCACCAGATATCTGGCTGCCTGCTCATTAGGGTAATACCCTAGATTACCTACAAACACCAACTCATGTGTTTTCTCTAGTGAAGCTTGATAAGAAAAGAAATCCAGGTCTATTCCATTAGGGACTATGTGCACCTGGGCCTTCTGTTCGGAGGAAAGAGGTAAGGCTTCCCTATCCTGAGAAGAGATAATCAGGTGATGATTGAAGCGGGAGAAAAGGGCTTGCTCATAATAGGCGAGTTTCCAGGCTTCCCAGTTGATCAAGGGCTTTACCCAGGCAGGGCTTTTTTCCGATCTTCTCTTCATCCCTAAAGAGAAGGTGTCCATATAATCTATGGTAGAAGGAAGTCCTTCAACCTTGGCATATTCTCCCATCCTAAGAAGCTGGCAGTACACGTGCTCTATCTTATGCTTCTGTGTAATCTCCCGAATATGGGAGAGAAATTCTTTTCGGAAGAAATAAGCTACCTGAAAAGGAATAGGTTTGAACATGGCCTTAGCCATTTCCCAGAGGCTGCGAGTTTTGCCTATGTTAAATACATAAACTTCCTCACAAAGGGCACTCACTTTCTGTAGGTCCTCCTGCCTAGGCTTCTCTTCATTCAAACAGCACAAAATGATTTCATGCTTCTGCGATAAGTATGTTATCTGGTGAAATAAGCGTAGCTTATCGCCCTTTTCTAAAGGATAAGGAAAACGTGATGCCAGGATAAGCAGTTTCATACCCAGAGAAGCGTTCTAACATATTTACAAGCAAACTTGCTGCCTGAGTCATTTACAAGTATCAAACTTACATTCAGAGAATTCGAAAACCTATGCCTAGCATATTTTTTACCCCTGGTCCCGCCCATTTATACCCTACTGTAAGTGCCCACATCTCACAAGCGTTAGCAGATCAGATCCCTTCCTTCTCTCATAGAAGCCAGAAATTCATGGACATCCATAAGCTGGCTGTTGAAGGGCTAAAAGAACTTCTGTCTGTTCCCGCGGACTATTCTGTCTTTTTTCTCAGTTCAGCTACGGAAATCTGGGAAAGGCTTCCCCAAAACTGCGTACAAAAGGCTTCCTTCCATTATGTGAATGGCTCTTTCTCCAACAGGTATTTCCAGATGGTCAGCAAACTGGGGCTAAGTGCGCTGAAACATGAAGCAGACTGGGGAGAAGGATTTGTATTTGATCCGGAAGAAATCCCTGCTGAAGCGGAGATGATCAACTTCACCCATAATGAAACCAGCACAGGGGTGATGGTCCCTATGCAGGCCTTGGAAGCTTACCGAAAAAGGCATCCATCTGCTTTGATCACCCTTGACATGGTTTCCTCCGCTCCTTATGGTCAGCCGGATTGGGAAGTAGTAGACGCAGCATATTTCTCCGTCCAAAAGTGTTTTGGATTACCAGCAGGTTTAGGGGTATTAATCCTTAATCCTGGATGCCTGCAAAAAGCTGAGGAAAAACAAGCAAGTGGAAGCAGCATA
>JBCDBC010000967.1:0-2876 GCA_039184535.1 Bacteroidota bacterium
AACTTAGCAAATACATGAAGTCCTCCAGTGAAATTCGTGAAATATTTCTCGACTTTTTTAAGCAAAAACAGCACCAAATTGTCCCTTCTGCTCCAATAGTGGTTAAAATTGACCCTACTTTAATGTTCACCAACGCCGGGATGAACCAGTTCAAGGATATTTTTCTTGGGACAAAAAATCCAAATAGCAAACGATATACCGACACACAGAAATGTTTGAGGGCTTCCGGTAAACACAATGATCTGGATGATGTGGGCCATGATACCTACCATCATACCATGTTTGAAATGTTAGGGAACTGGTCCTTTGGTGATTACTACAAAAAGGAAGCCATAGCGTGGGCCTGGGAACTCCTGACAGAACACTACAAGATTCCCAAAGACAGATTATATGTAACTGTATTCGGTGGAGATAAGGAAGATGGCCTGGAGTTAGATGCCGAAGCAGAGACAGAATGGGAGAAGTGGATAGACAAAGACAGAATTCTGCATTTTGATAAGAAGGACAACTTCTGGGAAATGGGAAATGTGGGGCCTTCCGGTCCCTGCTCTGAAATCCATGTAGACATCAGATCAGACGAAGAAAGGAAGAAAGTAGACGGAAAGGAACTGGTAAATGCAGATCATCCTGAAGTCATAGAAATCTGGAATCTGGTATTTATCCAGTATAACAGGATGGCTGACAAGTCTCTGGAACCCCTCAAAGAGAAACATATAGATACAGGAATGGGGTTTGAAAGGCTGACCATGGTGCTCCAGGGGAAGCAGTCTACCTATGACATAGATTTATTTGATAGAACGCGCTCATTCCTCGAAAGCAAAGCTGGGGTCACTTATACCAAGGCAACAGAAGAGCAGCAAATAGCCATCAGGGTAATCATAGACCATATCAGAGCTATAGGATTTACCATAGCTGATGGACAGGTTCCTTCTAATACTGGTGCAGGATATGTTGTGAGAAGAATCCTCAGGAGAGCTTCACGCTATGCCTATACTTTCCTGAATCTTTCTGAGCCTTTCATGCACGAGATGCTAGAGGAACTGGCCATAGAATACAAAAATGTATTCCCTGAACTGTCAGACCAGCAGGAATTCATTTCCAGAATCATTCTTGAAGAGGAGAAAGGCTTTCTCAAGAAACTGGAGACAGGGACGGCCATGTTTGAAGAATACTTAGCTAAGCATCCTGACCAGCAAGTGATTGATGGAACATTTGCCTTCAAACTGTATGATACTTTTGGATTCCCTATAGACCTGACAGAACTCATGGCCAGGGAGAAAGGCAAAAGTGTGGACATGGCCGAGTTTGAAAAACAACTTAGCATTCAGAAGGAAAGAAGTAGAAAGGCTACGGAGCTGAGTACAGAGGATTGGGTGATCGTGAATGAATCTTCTCAATTACCTGTCTTTAAAGGCTATGATGAGCATAGTCTGCAAACTAGCATTCTCCAGTACAGAACCGTAACCGCCAAGAAGAAAAAACTCCTGCACCTGGTGCTTCAGGATACTCCCTTTTATGCAGAAAGTGGAGGGCAAGTAGGAGACAAGGGAACTCTGACTAAAGGAGATGAAGTCATTAGGGTCCTTGACACAGTAAAGGAGAATGAACTTATCATTCACCTGGTAGACAAACTCCCCCAGGAAGCAGAAGGGAGCTGGACGGCCACCATTTCTGAAGGATTTAGGAAAAAGGTTACTCAGAACCACACTGCCACTCACCTACTCCATGCAGCCTTACGTGATGTACTAGGTATGCATGTGGAGCAAAGAGGTTCATACGTATCTGATAAAAGCCTCCGTTTTGACTTTTCTCACTTCTCTAAGATCACTGATGAGGAGCTTCAGCAGATAGAGAAGCAGGTAAATGAAAAAATAGCAGAAGGGATTTCTCTACAGGAATACAGAAACGTCCCTATAGATGAGGCCAAGAATATGGGCGCTATGGCCCTGTTTGGAGAAAAGTATGGAGATAAAGTAAGGGTGATTGTATTTGATAAGGAATATAGTGTGGAGCTTTGTGGAGGAACACACGTAGCTAATACGCAAGAGATACGCGTATTTAAGTAGCTGTCGGAGTCCTCTGTAGCGGCGGGTATAAGGAGAATAGAAGCCTTGACGGGAGATAAGGCATTGGGCTATTTCCATGAGAAAGAACAAACCCTGAACAATATCTCCATCTTCCTGAAATCTCCTGCTGATCTGGAGAAAGCTGTGAAGGATCTGGCAGAGAAGCACAAAGCCCTGGAAAAAGAGCTTCAAAAGCTCAATGGAGAAAAGATGGGCAGGCTGAAAACAGAGCTCAAGGAAAAGGCCGTTTTGTTGAAAGACATAAATGTCATTAGGGAGATAGTAGAAGTTTCCTCTGGAGATGACCTGAAACAGCTCTCTTTTGACCTGAAGAAGGTTACGGAGAATACCATAACCGTACTAGGAGCAGTGATCAATAATAAACCTATCATTAGCATCATCATGAGTGATGACCTGGCGGAAAGTAATCGCTTTCATGCAGGAAATATGGTGAGAGAATTGGCGAAGTCTATAAAAGGAGGAGGAGGAGGACAAGCATTTTATGCTACGGCAGGGGGAAAAGATGCTTCAGGCTTACAAACTGCCTTACAACAGTTGGATGCTCTGATAAGCTAATTTGAATTACTTGTTTTGCCTGACTTCCACCCAAATATTTACAAGTAGGAAGCCCGCAATAAACAGGACCAGAATGAGTGTCATAGCAACCTAATTTTATATTTACAAGAGCGTAAACAAGCCTAATTAAATATCTCACCTAATCCTGCGATGGCAAAAAACCTTTTTTTCAAATTGTGAGAAATTCATTTGAGAAAAAGTGAGAAAAAAAAGAAAAGCATGACTTGTTTAAGT
>JBCDBC010000968.1:0-2873 GCA_039184535.1 Bacteroidota bacterium
CAAACTGAGTATAACAGGCAGGTTGCCTATGATGTCAATGATGGAAAACAAGATCAATGAAACGGATAGTATTTCTTTAACCATATACCTTCTATTTTTAAATTCGCGCGAAGGTATATCGGCTACTTGAGAATAGAAAGACCCAACCCCAAAAAGTTTACAATGATCTTAGAAAAGCTGATGGCTCTGGTTGTCCAAAGCCACCTCCCTAAAAATGACACATATCTGGTTAACAGACTTGAATGTACTTTCTACTCCCGTAAAAGAGCAGGAGTAGAAATTAATTTCACATTCTAAGAGGTGGATTGAAAGAAAACTTCATGAAAGAAATAGCAATAACAAAAACAGGACGATTTTCTCACATCAATAGGCAAAACCTACCTAATCTTGAACCTGAAAGCTAAAGACATCCAGGAAGCCACTGATTCTCCCCCTATCTCTGCAGGAGCAAATCTGATAGCCGGAATGGCTTCACTCACTACCTTTTTTAAGGTGGGATCTAATTCAGATACCCAAACATGTTTGAGAGGTAGTCCATTTTTGTCAACGAGCACTCTTACCTGCACAAGTGGCTCAAAACCTGCTGACAAAAGTTCATCAGGATAAGTAATGGTTTTTACCACCGTAGTGAGGTTAAGTGGCTTTGCCTCTTGATCTAGCCAAACAAATTCTTTGGAATCAGGCAAAACAACAGCAGGACTTTCTTTCTTAATCTTGGTAGCGTCTTTGGGCATAAGGTTTGACACAAACTGTTGACCGAATAAGGCTACTGGGGCAGCAACAAATAATGCTGCGATGAAAGTAAGCTTGTAGGTTTTCATGGCTAAATGGTTATCGTTTTCCAGTTGATGAAATTTTTATAGTAGAGGTAACTATCTATTGGAAAATTTTTATCAAAAATATCACTTAGTTAAGGAATCCTCATATTTTGCCCATAAATCCCCTCAGATGGTAGTGTACCACCTCTAATGGGTAACGCAACAGTTTTTAAGAGTAATAGACAAATTGGAGGTATTAGGTGAATACACAAAATCAGGTTTTTATAGGATTGGATGGCTGCAAAGCTGGATGGTTTTTTGTGGCTTTTTCTTCGGAAGATTCCTGGGATTTTGGGATAGAAGCTGACATTGGGGCGGTCTGTAAAAAGTTCCCTGAAGCCCGACACATCTTCATAGATATCCCTATAGGTTTACCCTCCAAGGAATCACGAAAGGTAGATAGTGCTGCCAGAAAACGGCTTTCCCCCTACCGAAATTCAAGCGTATTTCCTGTCCCAAGTAGAAATGCAGTCTATTCGGAGAACTATCTGGATTCCTGCGAAAAAAACTTTCAGGATATGGGAAAGAAAGTGTCCAAGCAGGCCTGGTTTATTTGTCCCAAGATTAAGGAGGTAGATAGCTGGCTCATTCAAGAGGAAGATTGGAGAAGTAAAATACGAGAAAGCCACCCTGAAGTAGGGTTCTGGGCCTTAAATGGAGGAGCTCCTATGAAGCAAAACAAGAAAACCACGGAGGGACATCTTGAGAGAATGACCCTTTTAAGCCAGTTTTTTGAACCAGCGGAGGTGCTCTATAAACAAGCCATGTCTCAATTTCCCAGAAAGGTATTGTTAGGAGATGATATAGTGGATGCCATCTGCCTCGCAGTCATGGCGAGTCACACAGAGCATCATACATCCATTCCAGAAGAGACAGAGTTTGATCAGAAAGGACTCCCCATGGAAATGGTGTTTAGTAATAAGTGCTTAGAGGGACTTAATGACTAGGTTTTTCCACTTTACGCGTATCCCACCACCGTCGTGAATCTGTAGTGCTATGCTTCCTTTGGCCTTGCCTATTTTGGCATCAGTATGGTCTATCATCTTCACCCCGTTTAGCCAGGTGATAATTCTGTCTCCCTTAGCCTTAATGCGCATGGTATTCCATTCTCCTTCCTTCAGGGCTTCTTCATTGGCCATATCAGGCTTGATCAGCCATCCTCGTCCATAAGATTCGTAAATCCCTCCACTATGGCTTCCTTTAGGGGCTACCTCAGCCTGCCAGCCCGTGATCTTAGTTCCTTCTATGGATGAACGAAAGAAAACCCCACTGTTTCCATCAGCCTCTTGGAGAAATTCCAGTGTAAGATCGAAGTCCGTAAAAATCTCATTGGTGGCCAGGTAGCCATATCCTTTATCAGGTCCACTCTCACAGATGAGCTCTCCTTCCTCCACAAACCATTTTTCTGTTCCATAAATCTCCCATCCATCCAGGTTTTGACCATTGAAAAGGGAGCGTTTCTGCGCAAAGGCAAACTGAGCAGAACATACAAGAATAAGGAAACTAAGAGTGTAGATGTTAATAGAGGTAATTCTCATGGTAAGGGGATATTTGTAAAGAAGATACTTCTTCTTTCCCTTTCTACCAGAGAATTACTTTCTGAGATTCTTTTCTAACATCATATCCAGGAAGGTAGCCCTGGAAAGAGGGCGTTTATGAGAGATTTTCTCCCAGATTTGCCCTTGGGTGTTGAAACCTATGGTAAGGGTAGGCTTCCAGATGGCAAGCCTACATAGACTACGCCAAATCACCCCCTTACTGGCAAGGGTATCCCATAAGAAAGGGGGCCTTTTCTTTTCTTCGATGATTTCTCTTACCTCGGCTTCATACTCCGTCCTGAATTGGGAAGATCTTTGTATACCAGGTATTTCTCTAAAAGCTGCCAAGGGAGAAACTACTTGTACAAGCTCGGCGAACTCTGCAAAACGAGTCCACAGGTCAAAATCCGCTGCCAGTTTGTACTTTAAGTTTAAGCCTCCTACCCTATCCCATAGGGTACGCCGCCAAAACATACTCTCCTGTTGGAGGTAGCCTGCCAAATGCTCTCTGTAAAAA
>JBCDBC010000969.1:0-2871 GCA_039184535.1 Bacteroidota bacterium
ATTGAGGATATTGTGTGAGGGAACATCCTCAATCTTATTATTGAAATCTATTCCACTTTCTTCAGGGCTCAACAGTTTGAAAAGGGGTTCTTGACCTAAGACATTTGGGCCGGAGATCAGCAATCCTGCCAATAGAACGGTTAAGTAGAAAGTGATGTGTGGATTTCTCTGCATAGCTCAGTCCTTCGTTCGTCAAATAAGTGAGGGAGTAGGTGCTTACTCTGCTCCCTGCATGTCAATAGTTACTTCCCATTTACCTGCCTGGTTGATACCAAACTCAAAGGTTCCGTCAATAAAATCTCCCCCTCCGCTTCCACCGGCATCTCTGGTTACCAGGGCTGAAAAAGATATTTCTCCCTGGAAGGGAAATTCATAGACTTTGACTACTTGTGAGAAATCATTTTCACTCAGCAATACACCCCATCCACCCTGGATATTTAATCCTCTGGCTTTAGTAGGTTTTCCCAAACGGGTATATTTGAACTCTATTTCATTAGGAGCTTTCTCCAGTCTCTTGAAAACGATTCTGTTGATGGAGACACTTTTGTTTATCACTTTGGTGGGCGTTTTTTCTGTCCCTATGTACTCATCTTCTATCCAGTAGCCTACTAGAGGAGGGGTTCCATCACTATGGGTTAGGGTACCCTTTCCGTCCATTAGGCCTTTCTCGAATTCACCTTTAAAGATATCCCCATTTGCCCAGGTATAGGTACCTTCTCCGTGAGGTAACCCTTTTTTGAATTCGCCTGTGTAGGAATCTGTTCCTGTAGAGGTTCCTTCACCATTGGCTAAGCCTTTTTTACAATCTCCTTCATAAGTTCCGCTAATAGAAGCTCTTAGTACTTTACAATCAGCTGTATTGGGAGTGTCTACTGTAGGTTGCCAGATCAGGCTGAACCAAAGTAGGAAGGTGGTTAATTTCATATTCAGGGGTTAGTATGATTAAAGCTAGGTTAATATGATAAGATTAAGATAAAAAAAGGGAGGCAGGTTATCAACCTGCCCCCGAACTATGAGAATAACTAATTTTATTGTACGTCCCACCAAACTCTACCGGTGAGATCATCTGTTCCACCAAACTGACGGTTTACAGCCTCATTGTAGTTGTCAGGGTTAATTCCTGCTTCTCCAGGAGGATAGTAAAGACGTCTTGGGATGGTACCACCTGTGGTTCCTATTGGGTGATCTACTGGGTCAAGGACAGGATAGCCTGTTCTTCTCCAGTTAGACCATGCTTCCATGGCATTCAATGCGAACTGAACCCACATTTCTGTAGAAATCTGTTCTAATTGTTCGTCAAAAGTTCCCCCTCTTAGTGGATTGTTTCCGACAAAGGTGGCTATTTGATCACCTGAGATACCAGCATTTGGATATAGGTTCATATGTCCCATAGCGGCTGTTAGTCCGTTTGCGTAATGCTCTTCTGCTGTTAAAGGCGCTCCCCATCCTCTTAAGGCAGCTTCAGCAAGTAGATACTCTACCTCAGCATAGGTCATGTGAAAGAAAGGCGCTGAAGGACTTTTGATAGTACTACGGTTGTGGCGCACAAACTCACTGTATATTTCTGTCTCAGGAGAATTGGCATCTGTCCCATTAGGAAGCCCCTTCCAGCTAGTGATATCTGTTTGTTCAGTTCCTGCATCATCATAGGTCATTCCCCAAATAGCTAATCTTGGGTCATTCCTTGGGCGTAGGTAATTGACAAAATCATCAGACCATCTCCAGTTATCATCAGCATTCATTACATCAGAATTACCATTGGTTTCTAATTCAGTGTGCTGGATGACTACAAGGTCGTCATTGCTTTGCATAACGCCAGCAGAAATAGCTTTTCTTACCTGCTCCTCAGCTAATCCAGGATTTACCTTGGTTAATCTCATCCCCATCCTTAGGCGGAGAGAGTTGGCCCAGCGTTGCCATTTGGTAATATCATTATTTAGGAATATATCTCCTTCCAAAGCTCTGGCAGATGCATCGAATTCTGCCGTAGCAGCATCTAGCTCTGCAAAAAAGTCATTATAGATAGATTCCTGGGTGTCATATTTAGGGAAGAATATCCCCTCGATGAAGCCTTTTCCAGCCTCAGAATAAGGTACATCTCCATACAGGTCTGTTAAACGCTGGAAGATGTACACCTTTAATATTCTCGCCGCAGCATGGAAATTAGCAAGATTCGGATCTTCTGCTGTCCTATTTACTAGGTCAGTAATATTCTTAACTTCTCTAGGGTAAGAAGAATTCCACCAAGCTTCAGAATAGGAATCTATTCTGTTATACTTATCTCCTGCCCAGTAAGAGCAGTTACAAGCAGCTTGCTGGATGATGGTAGAAGAATAGATGAACTGTGTTCTCCAGTACTCAAATCTGCTCACCGACATGGTAACCATGACACGAGTCATTTGGAAAGCGGGATCAATATCGGCTGCCTGGGTAGGATTGACGTTAATGTCATCAAAGCTCTCATCACAGGCGGTAGAACTAAAGGCCAGTAAAACGGCCAATAGGAGGTATTTACATTGTTTTATATAGTTCATTTTACTTTCTATTTTAACACCTAGGGTGTGATGACTAGAATTTAACATTAAGGTTTACACCAAAGCTTCTGGTTGTTGGGAAAGAGGAGTACTCCAATCCCTGTGCATTTGTGCTGTTATAGTTAGATTCTGGATCTACATTAGGTACATCACTTGAGATGATCCACAGATTACGACCTACTACTGATAAGGTAAGTCCTTGGATAGGGGTAGCATCAAATATTCTCTGTGGGAACCTGTAGGTTAAGGTAGCCTGACGAAGTTTTACAAAGTCTGCATCATAGATAAACTCTTCAGCTATCTGGTTAGCCACTGTTCCAAAGTAAATTTCTGGATC
>JBCDBC010000970.1:0-2860 GCA_039184535.1 Bacteroidota bacterium
ATTCAAAATAATCAGATTTTTATGAGCTATCGCATAGAGAAAGATACCATGGGGGAAATCCAGGTTCCCTCCGACAAATACTGGGGTGCCCAAACCCAGCGTTCTATTCAGAATTTCAAAATTGGTGGACAAAAGATGCCCATGGAGGTTATCCAGGCTTTTGCCTACCTGAAAAAAGCAGCTGCTTTATCTAATGCGTCCCTGACTTCCTTCCCGCAGGATAAAGCAGATATGATAGCCAAGGTATGTGATGAGATCCTGGGAGGAAAGCTGGATGAGCACTTCCCGCTTGTAGTGTGGCAGACAGGTTCAGGAACTCAGTCTAACATGAACGTGAATGAGGTGGTCGCTAATAGAGCAATTGAAATGTTAGGAGGAACCATAGGGTCCAAGAGTCCCGTTCATCCTAATGATGATGTTAATAAATCTCAGTCATCTAATGACACCTTCCCTACGGCTATGCACATAGCTGCTTATAAAATGATGGTGGAGGTACTGATACCTAAGGTGAAAAAGCTAAGAGATACTCTGGCAGAGAAGTCAGAAGCTTTTATGCAGGTGGTGAAGATAGGCCGTACCCATTTGATGGATGCTACGCCTGTAACGGTAGGGCAGGAACTATCTGGCTATGTAGCTCAGATGGATAAAGGCTTGGAAGCTGTGGAAGCGAGCTTGCCTCACCTCCAGGAACTAGCATTAGGAGGAACAGCCGTAGGTACAGGACTCAATACACCAGAAGGCTATGCTGAAGCGGTAGCTAATAAAATAGCTGAACTGACCGGTCTACCTTTCCGCACAGCGGATAATAAATTTGAAGCTCTATCTGCTCATGATGCTATAGTAGAAGCTTCTGGTGCCATCCGTAGGCTGGCAGTGAGCATGATGAACATCGGTAATAACGTTCGTCTCCTGGCTTCAGGCCCTAGATGTGGAATTGGAGAATTAATCATCCCTGCTAATGAGCCAGGTTCTTCTATCATGCCTGGTAAGGTAAATCCTACCCAGGCAGAAGCTCTGACCATGGTATGTGCGCAGGTAATAGGTAATGATGCTGCCATAGCTGTGTCAGGAACACACGGACATTTTCAGTTGAATGTGTTCAAGCCAGTCATGATCTATAACCTGCTGATGTCTGCCAGAATTCTAGGAGATGCTTGTGAGTCATTCAATGATAATCTGGCCGTAGGCATAGAGCCTAATCACGCCCGTATCAAGCAGAACCTGAATAACTCTCTTATGCTTGTCACTGCTTTGAATACAGTGATTGGATATGATAAAGCAGCCAAAATTGCGAAAACAGCTTATGCTGAGAATACGACATTAAAAGAAGCCGCCGTATCTTTAGGGATATTGACTGAGGAAGAATTTGATAAAGCCGTAGTACCTGAGAAAATGGTGGGAGATCTACCTTCTTAAGCTAACTACATACAGGATTTACAGGAATGGAAAAGATTGTTGTGCTCACTGGTGCAGGCATCAGTGCTGAAAGTGGGTTGAAAACCTTCAGAGATGCTAATGGCCTCTGGGAAGGCCATGACGTAATGGAAGTAGCTTCTCCGGGAGGCTTTGCTAAAAATCCTGAGCTGGTATTACGATTTTACAATGAGAGAAGAGCTCAGCTAAAGGAGGTATTCCCCAATGAAGGACATAGGGCCCTGGTACGTCTGGAAGAAAAGTTTGAGGTCAATATCATTACCCAAAACGTAGATAACCTACATGAGCTGGCTGGCTCCAGCCAGGTTCTTCACTTACACGGTCGATTAGATCAGGCCTGTTCGGTGAACGCGAAGCAGCATGTGATTGCTATGGAGGGGGATATTCAGCTGGGAGATATGGGAGAAGACGGTATGCAACTCAGGCCTAATATCGTATGGTTTGGTGAGTCCGTCCCCAATATTGTTCCTGCTGCGGAATTGGCCTCAGAGGCAGATGTCTTCATCATCGTAGGGACTTCTCTTGTAGTATATCCAGCTGCCGGTCTGATGGAATATGCGCCTCTAGGTGCACCTATCTACGTGGTAGATCCTAACAGACCCTCTATGCATTCCAGCCATCACATAGAGTTTATCGAGGAGCCTGCTACTACTGGGGTGCCAAAGCTGGTAGATAGACTGCTGAAATAGGCTACCTTCTACTCTGGGCGAGTAATCTGGTACTATAGAGATTTTTGATGGTGGCCAGGCCTTGGCTATTGGAAGGTAGCTCCAGGCAATCATGAATGTTTTCCTTTTCTTTCTTAGTAAGATGGAAACTCAGAGAAGCAGGTGTCTGCATGATTTCTCTGGGATATTCAAAAGGAACTACCTCTACCTTTCCCTCATACCATTCTCCTATAAATTCCATGAGGTAATCATTAGAAATGTCTTTGGCTTCCAACATGGATGCATAGCCGCTACCTATGGGGAGTAGCATCTGGTTAATGACATTGGCGTTGGCTACATCAGAGATGAGTGCTTCTCTGTGCGTATCACGGATCTGAACGAAGAGGACAGATCGGGTATTTTTTGCGAACCAGTCCTTAAACTCATATAGGTACTTGACTGAGGTCTGTGTACCAAAGTTGTCCAATGCTCCTGCGTCCATCACCTTCATGATGGGATCAGAGGGAAGTTCCACTATGGGCAGTACATAGGGGAAGCTGGCATTCATTCTCAAGGCTGACACCATATGCAGGTTATTAGGCCTATGATTCTCAAAAAGCCTTCTAAATTCTATTCCTTTTGCCCGCGTTTCATATTGGTCGCTGACCTTATTCGGTTTGGTGAGATAGGAAACAGGGGAAGAGGAAACATATATTTTTCTACCTTCATTGATGATGGTGTGGGTAATGATTACATGGGGAATTTTACCTTTTTGCTCC
>JBCDBC010000971.1:0-2853 GCA_039184535.1 Bacteroidota bacterium
CCTGTGGGTGCCTGCGTTGGTATGCGGGGCTCTCGCGTGCAGGCCGTTGTGAACGAACTTCAGGGTGAGAAAATCGACATCATCCCGTGGAACGAAGATCAGCCGACCTTCCTTGTAAACGCGTTGCAGCCTGCAGAGGTGAGCAAGGTGGTGCTGGATGAAGAGGCCGAGCGGATTGAGGTTGTGGTGCCCGAAGAACAGTTGAGCCTCGCCATTGGCCGCCGCGGTCAGAACGTGCGTCTGGCGAGCCAGCTGACCAACCTCGACATCGACATTATGACAGAGGCCGAGGACAGTGAGCGCCGTCAGAAGGAATTTGAAGAGCGCACGAACCTCTTCATGACGACGCTGGACCTTGATGAAGTGATAGGCCCAGAATGTTAATGAGGGTATGGGTTTTATTCTTAAAAAGATTTCGTAATGAGATTTGGAAGTAGTGCTTCAGCATAATTGTGGATCTTTCAATCTTAACAGACATAGAAAAACTCCCTGAAGATGCTTCAGGGAGGATAAGAGGTCTCCTAAGATATGAAAGAATTACAATATGATTACTTTCTTGCTGGCCGTCCTCCCTGCTGTCTGAAGGCTAATAATATAAAACCCAGCCCCTAGGTTACTGAGATTTAGGGTGTGCTCCTTAGCCCCTGTAGGTAAAATATCTTTCCTTAAAAGTTTTCCTTCAAGTGAGAAAATACTGACCTTAGCTTCCTGCCCAAAACTGAGGGTGGAAGTCAACTGTATTTTTCCTGTGGAAGGATTTGGATAGATGCTAAACTGGCTTTCTTCAAGGATAGGACCTATGCTGGTAGTTACCCCCTGAGGCTGTACGCGCATGTACTGAGCCAGAAGCTTTATATAAGAAGCCTGATAGTAAATAGCAGGTTCTGTTAATTCCCAAGAGTTTTGTGGCCAGGACGTGTTCCAGTCCCTGTAGGACTTTTGTGCTGGCTGGTCTTGCGGAGGTGCCAGATATCCTTGTTCTGGAGAAAAGTTGACATTAGGCCCGCCACTTAGGTAACCTGGAGGAGGTCCATAGGTAGTAAAATCTGCATTATCCCACTGGGTTCCATCTCCAAACCAGGCATGGTATATTTCCTTAATAGAGTTTTCAGCCCCTGCTTCCTGCATGCTGGTCAGGTAAGTTAGGTTTAAGGGGTTTACTCCATGCATATAGTGTAGATAACCTGAAGCAGCTTCCGTGTAATAGACGTTATTCTCAGAATATAGATCATACATCAGCATATTCAGGTAGATATTCCCCATACGAGCTTTCACACTGTTACTTCCCCATACGTAATCACCATCTTTCATGTATGCTCTATAGGCGTCTTTTTCTCCGAGAGAAGATGGCAGAAGCTCGTTATTATTGAGATTCATGGACATGATGAAATTCCCCTTGATGTTTGTACTGACATCACTCGCAACTCCATTTTGTTGGGTAAGCTCTAATAAAGCGTCCTGGGTTTGACTCTCAAAGGCATACCAGTATGTCCACTGATAGGATTGGGCAGCAGAATAGTTGTTTTCTGCGAAGGTGAGATACTCCTGGTTATCCGTGATCGAGTACAAATATACAGAAGCGGAAAATTCCCGCATCTGCTGTTCATATGCACTGATCTCGGGAGTAGCACTGGAGAATCCCCCATTATCATAAGTAGAATAGGCAGGATTAGCCTTCAACCAGTCCCAAGCTAGTTCTGATTTATTCAATAAGGTATTTCCATAGTCTACCATCTGTTGATTTCCTGATAAGGAGCGGAATACCCTGGCGGCGTGAGCAAAAATACTACATACAGTTCTGGTAGAGGAAGAGGTAGCCGCCCCGTAATATCGCGTATTATTATCCGCACTGGGTGGACTGGCAGAAGCGAAGTCTGTTACGCTGACCTTGGCCAGTACACTACCGTCAGCCTGCTGCATTTTTAGCAGCCAGTCTAACTCCCATTTAATCTCATCCAGGAGGTCAGGTGTTCCATTACCAGACTCAGGGATATTCCAGTCATCTTTAAAAGCTTCAGGATAGGCTTCATAGGCAGCTAGTAGTTCGTGCAGGGTAGTGTAAGTAAAATTTACATATTTATTGTAGTCCCCTGCATCATACCAGCCACCTGATAAATCTTTCTCTGTAGCAGCATTGCCTGGATCCAGTACATATCTGGAAGTTAGGTCCTGAGGGTGGCTGGCTTCATCTGAATACTCTGCTGGCACAAAGGGGCTTTCCTTTTTGAAGCCACTTCTCTGATATAGAAAGGTCCTTACTGCCAGCCGCAATACATCATCATACACATCATTGCCAATTCGGAATGGATAGGAAGAAAGGTCATTCTGAGTATCATAAATATAATAGGTCCCTTCTTTCTCAAGTGAAGAAAAATTAAACCACCAGGCTTTATCTCCTGATTGGTCATGGACCTGTCCGTTATTCCAAGGGGTTAGGGTGCCTTCAAAAACGACTTCATCCGTTTGTGCAGACTTAACTTGGTAAGAGGAAGCAGGGCTGAAGTTGCCAGCAGCATTAAATCCATTCACAGGATTGCTAATGACGGCTACTTTAGGAGCTGAAGGGTAATAGCCAAACTGATCAATATGAATAGTGCCATTTGTTTGGGCTAAGGAAAAAGGAATAGCCAAAAGGCTTGTGCAAAGGAGCGTAAAAAGGATTCTCAAAAGCATGACGGTTAAATTGAATGACAAAAAAACCTTGTATCCCGATCTAAGAAAATCGAGAATTTGGGTAAAGTTAATCCTTTCTGTGTACGCTGTGGAAGGGTCAGACTAGGAGCTCAACACAGAGGCATGATGGTGCAGCTCGTTATTCCATACCTCCTTTTCAAATGCAACGTAATGTACCAA
>JBCDBC010000972.1:0-2853 GCA_039184535.1 Bacteroidota bacterium
AATACTTCCATGACCCAGTTTCCTTTAAAGTATTAGACGAGATTAACCTGCAGGTGAGAAGAGGAGAGTTTATGACCATAATGGGGAAGAGTGGAAGTGGGAAGTCTACCTTGCTGTATTGCCTGAGTACCATGGATACTCAATATGAAGGTGAGCTTTTCATAGAGGATGAGAGGGTTACGGGTAAGAATATAGATCTGCTAGCCGGGTTAAGAAATAGCAGCATTGGGTTTGTCTTTCAGTTTCATTACCTGCTTCCAGAGTTTTCCTGCCTTAAGAATGTGATGATTCCTGCCTTAAGATTGGGGAAGTATTCTCCCACAGAAATAGAAGAGAGAGCCTATGAAAAACTGAGAATTCTAGGAATAGAAGATCAGGCCTTAAAACCAGCTTCTAAGCTAAGTGGAGGACAGCAGCAGCGGGTATCCATAGCCAGAGCGCTGATTAATGATCCTGCCATCATCATGGGGGATGAACCTACTGGAAACCTTGATAGTAAGAACACTCAGATTGTATTAGAAATATTTAAGCAGCTATCTGAATCCTATCATCAAACCATCATAGCAGTTACCCATGATGAAGATTTTGCCAGGGCTAGTGACAGGACGGTGGAAATGACTGACGGAAGAGTAACCAATCATGACAAAGATCTGAGGTAAGGCTGGAAAATAAAAAGGGGCTGTCTCAAAAGGCAGCCCCATTTGTTTTGTGTAAGTATGAACTTGTTTTGGAAAGGCTTATTTTGATTTATGTCGAAGAAAAGCCTATTCAAATCCTACCAACAAAATCAGTTGGAACTTTTTCCTCGAAGTTACGACTCGATGATTAGCCCCTCTCATCCAGTACGTCTAGTCAATATGGTAGTAGATAAGCTGAATTTAGATCCTATTTTATCTCGCTATAGCGGAGGAGGCGCCCCAAGCTATCATCCTCGAATGATGCTTAAGGTATTGGTGTATGGCTATATGCGCAATATCTACTCCTCCCGTAAGCTGGAAGAAGCCCTGAAAGAGAATATTCATTTCATTTGGCTCTCTGGAGGGAATCAACCGGACCACAATTCGATCAATCGTTTTCGCACAGATCGTCTGGGCGAAGTGCTCAAAGAAGTATTTTCTCAGGTGGTCATGATGCTGCATGAGGCAGGCCATTTGAGTATAAAGGAACTCTACACAGATGGGACTAAACTGGAAGCCCAAGCTAATCGCTACACTTTTATATGGGGTAGAGCTATTCAGAAGAATAAGTCTCGTATAGCCAGCCAGCTTAAAGAGATGTGGCAGTATGCAGAGTCAGTTGCTAAGGAGGAATTGCTGGATACCCAGGTAGTGGACTTTGATTCGCTTGATCCAGATCAGGTGGCTCAGACCATAGAGAAGATAGATGAGGTCTTAAAAAAAAAGACTCGACTAGGAACTAATAAGCAGCTTACTGATAAGCAGCTTGCCAAGCAGCGTCAGAAGCTGAATTACGCCAGGAAAAACTGGCCCTCAAATCTTCGAAAGTACCAAAGGCAAGAGGCCATTATGGGGGATAGGAATAGCTATTCCAAGACAGATACAGATGCCACTTTTATGCGTATGAAGGAAGATCACATGAAAAATGGCCAGCTTAAGCCTGCTTACAATCTCCAGCTATCAACCAACTCCCAATACATTGTTCACTATAGTTTACATCCCAATCCTACAGATACCTTAACATTGATCCCCCACCTAGAAGGACTCAAAGCCAGCTTGAATCAACTCCCTGAGAAACTCACAGCTGATGCTGGATATGGCTCTGAAGAGAACTATGGCTATCTGGAAGAGAATCGGATAGAAGCTTATCTCAAATACACTAGCTACCATCAGGAGCAAACAGGTCGGAAGCAAAAGAAAAGACCCTTTGATCAGCAGTATCTCCACTATGACCCCAGCAAGGATCAATACATCTGTCCTATGGGCCAGAAGATGAGAAGGATAGGAACTAAGAAGAAATACACAGCCTCAGGATATGAACAATCCTATCAGGTCTATCAGGCTGAGAACTGTCAAGGGTGTCCTATCAGAACCAGATGCCATAAGAGCAAGTACAACCGAAAAATTGAGCTGAATCCTACCTACCAAAGACTTAAAAACAAAGCGCTGGATAAGCTACTATCTGAAGAGGGAAAGGCAAGAATGAAGAATAGAGCCACGGAAGTAGAGTCGGTCTTTGCCAATCTTAAACATAACCATCACTTCAGGCGATTTGCGCTCAGAGGAAGAAAAAAAGTAGCCATTGAAACCGGATTGCATGCATTAGCTCACAACTTTAGGAAAATGGCTAAGGATAGGGACAAAGAGCAAGCACCTCAACCAAGAAATGTAAAACAGGCAGCTTGAGCAGTAAGGGCTTCAATAAAAAAAGAAGTAACAAAATAACAGAGCCGCCTCACTTTTGAGACGGCTCCTTTTCTTATTTTATGGTTTTAATTAACGAAGGCTCAAACAGAAATCGGCATATTTTCGTAATTTCAGGAAAAGAATGTCAAGATGACGGCTATTCAACTATATAACCAGATTCAAAAACTTCCAGTAGAAATGCAGGAGAAAGTGGCTCAGTATGTAGAGAAGTTACTTTCCGAAAGTACCTCTAAGCCTACTGGAAAAGAAAGAACTCCTGGCTTGGGAAAAGGGATGATCGTTATGAAAGATAATTTCGATGACCCTATTGAAGGTTTTGAGCCCTATCTGTAATGACTCTATTACTAGATACCCATGCCATAATTTGGTTTATTCTGGATGATCCCCAACTTCCTAAAAAAACAAAGAACCTTATTAAAGATACTGATAATCGCGTTTGTGTAAGTATTGCTTCCTATTGGGAATTGAG
>JBCDBC010000973.1:0-2852 GCA_039184535.1 Bacteroidota bacterium
ATGAAATCGATTTTGTAATATTCCCTAACGGAAGACTTGACTTTACACACAAATTGATTGAAGCATTTGGGATACATAAAGACAAAACAAACTATAAATACATTGCTACCACCGGAGATATTAGTAGCCACAGACTGGCAGAATTTCTTCTGTTTATCTGTGGCCGTAGATTAGTGGATAATCTATTTCTTACTGGGCGATCTTAACGATTTGGCTTACCGGAATCTGATTAGAGTTGGTAAGTACTGTGTTTTCATCCATTCCTGTGAATTCCAGGGTGATCAGAGATTCTGAAAAAGGAATGCTGATGGTATATCTCTCTTTCTCGGCATTCTCATCTTTCTGCAACATGGCTTTGTACCCATCTACCTTGATTCTTTTCTGTCCCATGGCAGAACTGGCAATTCCTCCCAAAATAGAATTCGACAGAAAGTTAGTTACGGATGCCAATAAAGGAGAGTTGGTCATTATGCTCATTTCCATGCTTTGCTCGGGATCAGAGGGATTCCCATAAGAGCGGAACACGTATAAACCTGTCAGTCCAATGGAGGTGCCGGAATACTGATCATTATCAGCATTAGCCTCAAGGTCTCCGATCTGGGTAGGGGTTATTTCCAGAATCTTGGTGGCTACTAATTCATCTAGCTCTGATAAGGCTTGTTCCAAAGCAAAGCGAGCATCATCCAGGTTTCCTGCCGCATACTGTGATTTTGCCTCATCAAAATAAGGCTTAGGATCTGCTGCGTCCTGAGCTATGACATAACTGAGAACAAGCATCATACTGAGAAATACGCTTATATATTTTTTCATGATCGTGTGATTATTGTTCTCCTAAGTCGTTTTTAATCTGTTCAACAGGAATGGCATCAGTAGCCGTCATCACTTCCCCCTCATCTGCAAAACCCTCAAAGTCCAACACAATGACGGTAGACTGCCCTATGGGTATGCCCAATCCATAATCTCCACTATCTGGATTATACTGCAGGTATGCTTTGTTGCCCTGTACCCTAACCGTTTTGTAGGTGCCTTCTTCTCCGTTATAACCTTGACTGGAAGCCAGTGCCATGCTGTAGGTATTTATCAGAGCGGAGTTATTGACTATGCTTACCTTTACCTCCTTAGCTTTGGAATAGTAAACCCTTCCTATAGCCAGTCCGGTAAAGAAAGCACCATTACTATAGAGCTCATCCTGATCCGGATCATAAGGAATCCCCATAATTTCTTCCGGTAAGTCTTCCAGTATCTTCTTTCCGATCTCCAGCTCTATTCCCATCATGGCCTGCTGCACATAGTATCTACTTTCGCCGTAGTTGCCTTCATCCAGAGAGTAAGAAGCTTCATCCAGGTTGTCTGCCACCTTAGGTGGTTCCAGCATTTTTCCCTTTTGACGAGAGTTATTGCCGGAGTTATCTCTGTCAGAAGAAGTGTTTTCCTCCTCTTCCTCCCCAAAAACTTTTTTAAAGACCTTCTGGCCTTCCTTTTTGAGGTTGATTCTAGGCTTTTTGATGATCTGTGCCTCTGCTGGTCCCATCATAATGAGCAGCATGAGGGGGAGTAAGGAGATCCGTAGTAGAAATTTCATGCGATGAATTATGTTAAAATGCTACTATCTGAAAGCTATACATTGAGTAGGAGAACTCAAAATGGCTGGATTACCAGAAAGTAAATTTTCCTAAAAGCACTTGTTTATGCAGTGAAATTCTATTTAGTAACCACTTTAGGGAGAAGTTTCTCCCACAGTGGCTTTTTCTGTATCCTTCTTTTTCTCCTTCTCGTCTTTTCTTTCCCAGACTTTCCAGTCTTCACCAAGGGTATACTTCATAATCCACTTGATTTCTTCAGTATCTCTGGTCCTTCTATGTCTGGGCTCTCTAAATCCGTGAGGTTCGCGTGGGAAACGTATGTACCTAACGGTTTTCCCCATATCTTTTAGGGCCGTAAAGAACATCATACTCTGTGGTTCAGTATCTGTTACGTCCTTGTCCCCATGCAGTAGGAGGAGAGGAGTTTCTACATTCTTTGCATTTGTAAGAGGAGATTTCTCACGGTATCCTTCCGGGTTCTCCCAAGGCGTACCGCCTATATACCACAGTTTGACGTCATGGTTAAAACCAATGCCATACTCTGAGGTCCAGTCAGACACCATGGCACCCAGGGAAGCTGCTTTGAAACGGTTGGTTTTGGTGATGGTAGTACCGCCAAGAATCCCTCCATAACTCCAGCCACGTACAGCCATCTTGTTCGGGTCTATCATCCCTTTTTCTATGAGGGCATCTACGCCCGTCATCAGGTCTTCATAGTCCATACCGCCTATGTCATTCATGTTTCCTCTCAGGACTTCATCTCCATATCCGCTACTTCCACGCACATTAGGACAAAGCTGGATAAAGCCTAAGCCTGCCCAGACTGGATAATTATACCTGAAGGCATCTGTAAACACGCCTGCAGGACCCCCATGTATGTGCAGGAGGAAAGGGTACTTCTTATTTTCATCATAACCTTCTGGAAGGAAAAGAAGTCCTTCTATGTCCATTCCGTCTTTGCTCTTCCACGTCATCACCTCCATATTGGCTAGAGCCAGACTGTCCTGAATTCGTGGATTTAGCTTGCTTAGCCTTTTGGGAGAAAAGGCATCCAATCCAGTAATGTAGAGATCTGAAGGCGTTTTATGGTCTTGTATGCTTACCAATGCTTGCTTGGTCTTGGGGTTCACATCCATTAGACCGACCGACCCACTAGTTCTGTTGCTAAGGTTGGTGATTTCTCCACTGGCTACATCCATGCTGAAGAGGTTGGTAACCGTTTTCTGCAGTCCCTGAAAGTAAATGGTCTTTCCATCTGCTGACCAATAG
>JBCDBC010000974.1:0-2849 GCA_039184535.1 Bacteroidota bacterium
CCTGGAAGAAAGGTGGACCGCATATAATTCATGCTTTCCAGCTTCCACTTTCTGCTTAAGGGAAAGCTGAAATAAAGGGGGTTGGTTTTTACGCTTTCTCAGATCAATAATAGCTAAGGTAGGCCCATTTTCATCATCTAATCTTATGGCCAGTTTCCCTGGGTTATTTCCTCGGGGACCCATTTTTAAGGTTAGGGTGTTATCGTCCTCATGTACCAGTACATCCGGAATTTGGGCAAGGCCTCCCCTTCTGAGGGTGAGATAATGGTTGTCTGCACGGAAGGCATTCTCCATTTTCTGAGTAGTGATCCCATAGCCTACAGGATGGTAGGTATATAAGAAGTCCTTTAGGCGTTTCACCTCTTCATCTGGTAATTCGGCTTTAAGGGAATTTTCCAGCTTAGCCCATTGAGCCTCTTGCTCCTCTGAGAACATTCTCAAGTAAGGGTACTCAAACCAGTCATCTACATCTACGGAGTTATTGAAGTAGGCTACGCTTTGATAAAATTCGTCATGAAAGACCGGATCATATGGATGACTATGGCATTGTACGCAGGCCATAGTGGTACTCATTAGGCCCTCATAGGTGGTATTTACCCGGTCCAGAACGGCAGTGGTCCTAAACTCCTCACTATTGGTTCCTCCTTCATCATTGGTCTGGGTATTTCTGTGGAAACCTGTAGCTATGAGTTGGTCTTCTGTAGGATTAGGTAGCAGGTCTCCCGCTAGCTGTTCCGTAATGAACTCATCATAAGGCTTATCAGCATTCAGAGCCTGTATCACCCAGTCTCTGTATCTCCAGATTTCTCTGTGGGGATCTCTTTCATAGCCCTTGGAATCTGCATAGCGCGCCAGGTCCAACCACATACTAGCCCATTTCTCTCCATACTGAGGCATGGCTAGCAGGCTATCCACCAACGCCTCATAAGTAGGGATACCCCCTCCCGCGTAGCTTTCCCAAACTTCCGTATCTACATATCCTAAGATGTCAAGGCTTAGTCTCCGGAAGAGGATTTTATCACTGGCTTTTTCGGTTGGCGCGAGATCATTTCTCGAGAGCTTTCTCCTAATGTAGAAATCAATGTAGTTTTCGCCACCATACTTATCGAGACCTTTAGCCTTTGGGTTAGTCAATGGCTGATATGCCCAGTGTTTCTCCCATTTAGCTCCCTGATCTATCCACTTTCTAAGAATGTTAATTTCTTCAGCAGGTAATGGATCATGTTCGTAAGGCATTCTCTCATCTTCATCTTCCGTAATCAATCTCTTGATAAACTCACTATCCTTAGCGTTGTCAGGAATAATGGCAGGCACCCCAGCATCAGTGGGAGATAAGGCTAGTTCTCGCGTTAGGAGATTAAATCCTCCGCTACTCTTCACACCGCCATGACAGCTAATACAGTTCTTATTCAGGATGGGCTTTACATCTTGGCTATAACTAAGCTCAGACCGATTGCAGGAATAAAGGATACTTCCCAATAGTAGGAAAAGGAAACCGTAACATATAGTTCGGAAATGCATGTTGAAGTGAGCTTAACTGAGACGTATCCTATTCTTCGAGAGAATAATCCACATAGCATCTACTATACCTCAACTGGGCTTAACGAAAATTTCTATTACAGAAGAATTGTGGAGAAGAATCCAATGGGTAATCATAACAATAGAGCAGGCCATCAGGTCTGCTCTTCTGATTTCTAGTTGTTGGTGTGTACTACTGAGGAATGGTATTAAAGAATTTCCTTTTGATGGTACAGGGGATGTTCATCAGTCGGGCAATCTTCCGTGGCTCAATTACCAGACTGGAAACTACCACCTTCCCACCTCCTCTCAGATGCAGTACCAGGAAGTCTACCTCATAAGGAAGTACTACACTGATAAATATCTCTCCATACAGAACCTGATTTTTATGGAACAGCAGATTCACATCTTCATTAGTATACTGGATGAGTTCATGCTTTCTGTCTAGTTCTAGTACTGTATTCTTTTCTTTCTCCGCACAAGCATAGTAGAAGTAAAGGCCTGGGATATAAAAAGGTAAAAACATACACTGTGTCCAAACTACCATACGGATAATGGACAGGTTACCCATAGAAATCCAAAGGTAAAGTGCTAAAACTGTAAAGAAAGCCAGGAATATGGTTATCACCTGAAAAGGGAAAATGAATCGAGACTTATCATTGGTCAGAAAGGTAAAACTGTCCACATGAGGCTCAATGACAATGGATGGCTTTAGCGAGAAAGGTGCTTGTACTTCTATTTTCTTTAGCAGACTAAACATAGGTGTTATCCGACTTTGATAACTCAATTTACTTCAATACTTCAGACAATGAGGAACGGTAAAATTCCAAAATCTAACAATGATCATACTTCATATTCACCTCTTTACCAATAGATTAGAGGCATGTAATAATTATCAGTCAAACAACTGATTATTGACTAGATTTTTAGAATACAATCGGACAATAGGGATAGGAATGGCTTAGTAAAAAGAGTGGTTTTTTGTAAGGATCATTCTTCAGGAGAATTTAACAGCCTGAAATAGAAGGTGGAAAGCAGAATCCACAACCCAGAAAAAAATCCCTTCTCTTTATCTCCATTCTCAAAAAATTTTATGCAAATCCCGTGCTATAAGTAGGTTCGCCGTAAGATTTTTTTTGGATTGACTTTGCAGACAGCTAAATGATCTTTTGAGTCCTGCTATCTTTTCTATAATATTCCGTTCTGGTTAGCCTTCAACGCAGATATAATGAAATTCATTCTAAACATCTTACACCAACTCTACGGCCTGTATGCAGTGCTGTGTTTTTTCATCTTTATGCCCCTCATTCTTTTGATATATATCTTTCTCC
>JBCDBC010000975.1:0-2845 GCA_039184535.1 Bacteroidota bacterium
AAAAATCCTATGTTCCTCAGTTGATTTTTCGTTTAAGAAACCAGATGTCCTTTAAGCTAATATTGATATTCACGGAATGAATCTTTTCTTGCACCAAAATGGTATTGGTACTTCCTCGGTCTGTATTCACAGATGTGGATTTTAGTGCGAGCCAAGGCTTTGGAAAACTTACCACTAAAATGAAGCTTCCGGCAGATTTTGAGGTAGAAGTGATGGGGAACTATCAGTCCAGCTATAGAACCCAATTGGGAGAAGTATCTCAAATGATTTTTGCCAATATAGGTGTACGTAAAAAGATCATGAAGGGTAGAGGGGTGTTTAATCTTAGTATCCGAGATGTTTTTGCTTCCCGCATATCAGAGAGCAATGTCGTACAACCTGGGTTTCGGCTCTACAATCGAAACCTTCGTGGGCGATTTGTAACCATAGGTTTCAGCTACGGTTTCGGAAAAGGAGAAGCTATGCAGTTTTCTGGTCAGAAGCAGTTTTAATAACAATGGCTTTCGTGAGCTGGCCATATGAGAGGGATGAGGCGTAAGATGTTACGCCCTTACTCCTATCAGAGGGTTTAGAATTTCCCTTTACCCCAGCTTCTCCTCCAGATACTTAGCCGTATGGCTTTCTTTCACCTTAAGTAAGCCTTCTGGCACCCCTTGGTACATGACGTTACCACCTTTATCCCCCCCTTCAGGACCTATGTCTATGATCCAGTCAGCGCATTTGATGACATCCATGTTATGCTCTATGATGAGAACGGTATTCCCTCTTTCCACCAATTCATTGATGGCGATCATTAGTTTATTAATGTCATCAAAATGGAGGCCGGTTGTAGGTTCATCAAATATGTAAAAGGTATCCCTCCCTTTATCATTGATCTGGGAAAGGAAGAAGGCGAGCTTCATACGTTGGGCTTCTCCACCGGAAAGGGTGCTGGTGCTCTGGCCCATTCTCAAGTACCCAAGGCCTACCTTATCCAGGACTTCCAGTTTCTTAACAATCTTAGGCTGGTTATGGAAAAACGCTAAGGCCTCTGAAATGGTCAAGTTGAGGATGTCATCTACATTCTTATCTTCATATTTGACCTCCAAGACATGTTTTTTGAAACGCTTTCCATTACAGGTCTCGCAGAGAAGTTTAACATCTGGCAGGAACTGCATCTCTACCGTTACATATCCTTCTCCTTTACAGGTATCGCACCTTCCCCCGTCTATATTGAAGGAGAAATTTCCCGGTTTTAGGTTCTTCAGCTTGGCTAAAGGTTGATTGGCTAGCAGATCTCTGATATGGTCATAGGCTTTCAGGTAGGTAGCTGGGTTAGAACGGGCACTTCTTCCTACGGGAGACTGATCTACCATTTCCACTTGTCTCACCAGGGAAAGATCCCCTGATAGCTCTTCCAAGAAGCCCCCCTTCTCTCCATATTCTCCGGTATGTTTTCTTAAGGCAGGATAAAGCACCTTTTGGATTAGCGTAGATTTACCGGAACCACTGACGCCCGTCACTACCGTAATGGCATGCAAAGGAATGTCTACATCTACCCCATTTAGGTTGTGCATTCTAGCTCCTCTTAGATTTACCCAACTAGAGGCTTTTCTTCTCTTCTGGGGTATAGGAATTTCTTTACTTCCAGAAAGGTATTCTCCCGTGAGGGTCTTTTCTGTGACCAGTTTGTCATAAATGCCATTAAATACGATGGTCCCGCCTAATTCGCCTGCACCTGGACCTATATCTATGAGTTGGTCAGCTTTTTTCATGATGCCTTCATCATGCTCTACCACTATGACCGTATTCCCCTGGTCCCTGAGAGATTCCAGGATCTGAATGAGCCTGTCTGTATCTCTGGCATGCAAGCCTATACTGGGTTCATCCAGTATGTACATGGAGCCAACAAGCCCACTACCCAGGGAGGTAGCTAGCCTAATCCTTTGCATTTCTCCTCCTGATAGAGAATTGATCTTTCTATTTAAGGTGAGGTAGTTTACTCCTACACGATTTAAGTAGGAGAGGCGGGTGGTAATTTCTCTTTTTAGACGTACCGAAACTTCTTGCTGGTATTCATCCATTTCCATATTCTCTATGGTCTCCTGTAGCTTATCTAGTTGCATGAAGAGGAGGTCACTGATACTGTACCCATCTATTTTGACATAGTTAGCGTCCTTTCTTATTCTGCTGCCCTTACATTCTGGACACTTAGTATATCCCCTATATCTAGCCAGCATCACTCTATACTGGATTTTGTGGGTTTTGGAAGCCAAAAATTCAAAGAAAGTATAAATCCCCCAGGCCTTTTCTACCCCATACCATAGCATTTCTCTTTGGGCATCAGATAATTCATGATAGGGCTTGTGGACAGGGAATCCTTTTCTGGCAGCTTCAGAGATAAATGACTCTTTATACTTGCTCATGACCTCTCCTCTCCAGCAGGCTACGGCATTATCATAAACAGATTTTCCTTTATCCGGAATGACGAGGTCTTCATCTATTCCCAGTACTCTTCCGAAGCCTTCGCATTCTGGGCAGGCACCATATGGGTTATTGAAACTGAAGAAATTGACAGTGGGGATTTCGAAATTGATGTTATCTGCTTCGAATTTCTCTGAAAACTTACGTGTCTCTTTTCCTATTATTTCCACCTCACAGGTACCATGTCCTTCCTGGTAGGCAGTCTGTACACTGTCTCCCAACCGGCCTCTAAGGTTTCCGATATCGTCTGATTTTACGACAACTCTGTCTATTAATAAATAAAATGTGGTTCGCTCTTCCAATGGGCTCTCATCCAGGACATCTTCAATGAACCTGATGTCCCCATCTTCGTATATACGGGTAAATCCTTTCTGTAAGGTTA
>JBCDBC010000976.1:0-2837 GCA_039184535.1 Bacteroidota bacterium
AGTTCTTAAGCTTCAGGATGTGGCCCGACCAGAACCTAAAGACAATGAGGTATTGGTGAAGATCCATGCCACCACCGTGAATTCCGCTAATTGGCGACTGAGAAAAGCTGATCCTTTCATCATCAGGTTAATGTACGGTATTACAAAGCCCAGGAACCCTATACTGGGTAATGAGTTTGCTGGAGAAATAGTAGCTGTAGGAAAAGAGGTAATCCGTTTTGAGAAAGGAGATAGGGTATTTGGGTATAAGGATTTTGGAGCACATGCGGAGTACCTGACCCTAAGTGAGGAAGGTGCCTTAGTGAGGTTGCCGGAAGGCCTGAGTTATGAGGAGGCGGCCGCCATCCCCAATGGTGGTTTTACAGCCCTGCACTTTCTTAGGAAAGCTGATATCAAGCCGGGACAAAGAGTACTGATTTATGGTGCATCTGGTAGCGTAGGAACATATGCCGTTCAGATAGCCAAATACTTTGGTGCTGTGGTAACGGCAGTGTGTAGCAGTCGGAACATAGAGATGGTGAGTGCCCTGGGAGCTGATCAGGTAATAGACTACACCAAAGACAATTACTGGGAGGAGGGTAGGCAGTTTGATGTGGTGATGGATGCTGTGGGAAAGACTTCTTTTGCGCAGGCGAGGAAGAGCCTGATGAAGGGAGGAACATTTATTACGGTTGCCTTTGTGCCTTCTCTCTTTCTGGAGCAGATTAAGGAGAATGTCATGGGAGATAAAAAAATCATCATGGGAGCCTCTACAGAAGAGCAGCAGGATTTGGTGTTTCTAAAAGAACTGGTAGAAATAGGAAAATTGAGGCCGGTAATTGATAAGCAGTATCCCTTTGCCGAAACAAGTGCAGCTCACGCCTATGCAGAGAGCGGCCATAAAAGAGGAAACCTGGTCATACAGGTAGCTTAAGACATAGTTCCCTTTAAAGAACTCAGGAGCAATTTTGTGCTAAGCATGGATTGTTACCTGAGTTTTGTTTGATAAGTATGTAGGGATAACCAAGTTGGCAAAAAATGGATCGGGGACTTCAGTCGCTGAAAGAAACGATGGTCAGTATCTGCTAATAGGCAGATAAATCAGCCTGTCCATTAGAGGTCGATTTTATCAACGAATTTTTGGCCAAGTAGGTAAGTACTTCAGGGAATGCCAATCAAAAAAGGATGTCATGCTGTTGCTAGGGTAGTAGATATAAGGTTGATCCTTTGGAGCACGGCACGTAAATTTTACCAGCTTGGGGTTTAAACCCCAAGCTACTAGTAGTCTTTAAAGACTAGGAGGTTTTTACGCATGCTTCATCGCCAATCTCTTCCTGATTCTGCTAAGAGATTCCGGCTTTACGCCCAGGTAACTGGCAAGCTGGTATTGAGGGACTCTGGTAACCAGATCTGGTCTGGTTTCGAGTAGGTTGAGGTAGCGTTGCTCAGGTGTTTTGGTGATGTAAGAGGCCATCATTTCCTGTGCCCTACCATGATTAGACTCAGAGGAAATTCTACATAAGGATTCCATCCTAGGGAAACGCTTATACATTTTCTGCTCATTCTCAAACGTAACTGCCAGCAGGATACAGTCTTCTACACATTCCAGGTAGTGAGTGGAGGGTACCTGATTTACATAGCTAAGAGAGGAAGAAATATTTTCTCCCTCTGTGTAAAAGGCAGTGGTTCTTTCTTCACCATCTATGAGGTAATACTGCCTTACAATGCCTTGAAAACTATGATAGGATTCATGAGCTATCTGCCCTTCTTGTAATAGTAGAGTCCCTTTAGGGAACTCCTTCAATTCAATGTTTTCAAGAATGGCTTCTCTTTCTTCTTCTGTGATAGGCATTTCCTCTTCCAATTGACGGAAGAGCTCATCCATTAATTCTTTAAAGTGTGCTTTCATGGTCTTATAAGATACGAAGATTGGAAGAGTTAGGTGGACATTATGTCGGAAAAAATAGGGAGAAAGAAGATTTTTATATGGTTTAAAACCTTGTGTAGAGAGTTGGTGGCTTAGACTCAGTTCTGTAACACATAAGACAGGACCGCATCTAAGGGATAAACCTAAAAAGATGATAAAATCTCTCCTTTACTCAGCACTTTTAGTAGGTGGCAGTGTACAAGCTCAGCAACTCATACAGCCTTCTGAAAACAAGTTATTCCAACAAGTATCACGTGAAGAATACGATGTACAGCTTTTGTACTACACGGAAAAAGCGGTTCAGGGTAAAAGTGTGAAAGAAGTCTTAGAGAATTCTCAACATGTCCTTATTCAACTTCTTGAGGAAATTCCTGAGAATAAAATCCAGTACAGTTACAGAATGGGGAAGTGGAGTGTGGGCCAGGTTCTACAGCATCTCATAAGTTATGAGCGGATTATGACCGAAAAGGCTTTAATCATTGCTGGAGAAATAACAGGAGACTATCAATATCAAGTCTATACCCAGTCTTCAACGGCTGCTGGAGGAAGGAATAAAACCAAATCTCAGCTATTGGAAGAGTTTTTGAAAACACGGAAGGCTACCATTGATGCGTTCAATAGTTTTTCTGATGAACAGCTCCTGGCTATCGGAGGACTGGACGGCTTCAAATCTTCTGTGAGAATGATCAGCCTCTGTATATCAGGCCATCAAACCCATCATTTTCAGGTACTGAAAGAGAAGTATAAAGTGTTTGGGGAATAGGTCTTTCTGTGAAGGAAAATCGAAAAACCACAAGTCGAATCATTCACCAAGCCATGAAGGAGGAAGGATTATTTTGATAAGATAAAACCCCAGTCATTTTTGTTAGTTATTACCCTTATGATGAATTTCCTGATTCGGCATAGGGGGAAACTGTTGGCGGGCTTGATA
>JBCDBC010000977.1:0-2830 GCA_039184535.1 Bacteroidota bacterium
CAACTGACCGCCCGAGAGCTGGTGGGGAAATCTGTCGAGTAAATCCACTTCTAGACCTAACTGGCTGACGTATTCTTCCAGACTTTCTTCAAAACGCTTGGTATTCCGCTTAGCATGTAGCTGAAAAACCTGCTTGAGACCTTTATGGATTTTCTGTCTGGGATCGAACAACTGTTCATTTAGCTGACTGATCAACTGGACTTCCTGATGAAAGAGGAAGGGCCTTTTTTTGTCACGGTAGCTGATTCCTATCCTTGGCTGATGAAGGAGAATTTCCCCTTTCTCCATAGGGGCCATTCCCTTAATGGCTTTCACCAAACTGCTTTTCCCGCTACCAGATAAGCCCATGATACCCAGGCAGCTATTCTCATGTAGTTCAAAGTCCAAAGCATCTAATGCCAGGGTGAATACAGGGCTGGTAAATGGTGTTTTCCTACTTTCATATTGTACTGAAATCCCACGCCCAGAAAGTGCAGGGATAAGAACGTCAGGCTGAGCTGTTGTAGATACCAGACCCAGCTGATTGGCACTTCTCAATAAAAGCTCCCCGGTATCACTTTGTGGAGAGGAAAAAAATACTCCCTTGGGTTGATCCTCCACCAACTCTCCCTTATCCAAAAGAAGAATTCTATCGGTGTAGGTTTTTACATGTGCTAACTCATGAGTGATAAGTAATAAGCTAAATTGTTCCTCTTCCTTCAAGGTCATGATAAGGTCAAGGATCTCTTTCTCTGTATCTGTGTCCAAAGATGCCGTAGGTTCATCTGCTATCAGTAATTCTGCTTGCTGACTAAGGGCCAGGGCAATCATGACTCGCTGGATTTGGCCGCCTGATAATTGGTGAGGGTATTTGTAGAAGGCTTCTTTAGGAAGCTTTACCCGTTCCAGATAGGAATGTGCAAGGCTTTCTACCTCATTCTTCTGTATATCCTGGTGAATTTGGATACACTCCGTAAGCTGAGCTCCACAAGTCATGAGGGGATTGAGCGACTTATAGGGTGCCTGAAAGATCATACTAAGCTGACCAGCTAGCTCTCCTGGAGAATAAGATTTCGAAGGATTATCAATAAAGGAGTACCTGATATTTCCAGCAGTTTGATATCTGGGGGATGTTAGGATATTAGCTAGTACATAAGCCAGTGTACTTTTGCCGCTACCAGAAGGCCCCATTAAGCCTATGGTTTCTCCTCTTCTCATGCTAAACGAGACATCCTGGAGAATGGGCACAGCCTCTTCTTTAAGCTTGGAAACTACCGTTAGCCCCTTAATTTGCAGGATGTCAGATTGCTTACTCAAAATGATGGACCCTATTCTCTGATTGCTCGTAAGCAAAGATATCATCTTATGACTGATTTAAGTAACAGAAGCTGGTTGGGTCTGAAATGGGAGAAAGATCTCCTGGTAGGGCTGGGAATATCTCTTGCTTGGGTAGCTCTCATGTGGGTGGTTTGGGGCTATTCAGCTCTGACTGGAAATCATTTTGGTTATTTGGGGGTTCTACCCAGAGAATGGTCTGGTACCATAGGTATTTTAGCGGCTCCATGGATCCACGCCAAAGGGCTAGACCACATAGCTGCCAACTCTGCCCCTATGTTTGTGCTCTTAGCGGGAGTCTACTATTTCTATAAGCCCATCTTCTGGAAAGTGGTGGGATGGATTTACCTGATTACGGGCGTATGGACATGGGCCGCTGCCAGGGCCGTTTATCATATAGGAGCGAGCGGGGTAGTGTATGGACTGGCCTTCTTTATCTTCTTTAGCGGCGTATTTCGTAAGGACAAGATAGCCATAGCCTTGGCGCTTATAGTGGCATTTCTGTATGGAGGGATGTTCTGGGGGCTATTTCCCTTTCAGGAAGGGGTATCCTGGGAGTCTCACGCCTTTGGGGCTTTATCGGGTCTATTAATCGCTTACTGGTTTAAGAATGTGAAAACCACGCTTCAAGAAAAGCAGGCGGCTGTCAATCCTTATTTTGATTATCCTACACACGAACTATGGGACTATAAAAGTCAGGTACCTCCGCCTGAAGGATTTTCTTATCCGGAAGAAGAGTAATTCAAGGACAGGAGGATGGGACAAAAGATACTTTGCACTTACAAAAACGCCTGATTATTCCTCATACTTATGGAATGCCAACAAGGGCACATTGGTCTTAGTCGCCATCTTGCGGGTGAGGCTGTTCTCTGAAAACAGATTCTTCCAGGTAAGCTCCTTACGATTGATCATGGCCAGGAGTTGTGTATTACTGTTAGTGAGGAACTTTTGAATACCTGTGAAGGGATCCTTATCATCAAAGAATTTATAATACACCTTAGGGTAATCCAGTGTATCTGTAATGGTTTGCTCCAAACTCTCCACATATGAGCTCTTACGCTTATCTTCTGGTGTATTGATATGGAAAATGGTCAGCTTAGCATCAAAGATGGTAGCAAGGAAAATAATGCTGTCCAGAATCTCTGGGTCATAATCATCAAAGTCTACTGCATAAGTGATGTGATTAATCTGACCTAGCAGACCTTTGGAAGGTATGATAAGGGTAGGAGGAAAGGAGCGAACCTCTCTTTTCTTGTCAAGCTTGGAGTGCCAATGTCTATGAAGGGTATATCTACTTTTAGACTGAGTAATTAGCAGGTCTGTATCACCTGATTTGCTCGCCTCCTGGATGAACTTAAGGTCGTTCTGTACATAAGTCTCTATTTCATACGAGATCTCATAGTACTCTAATTCCTCAAGTAGACCATGAAAGAGTAGGTATGGAGCTTCTTTTCTCAGATTCAGGAGAACATCAGCCGGTAGCGCAGTATAAAATTTAACTGAAAAAATGACGAGG
>JBCDBC010000978.1:0-2828 GCA_039184535.1 Bacteroidota bacterium
ACTTCAATCATTCTCTCATTCAGCATTTACTCATTCAAAATTCAATCATTCTTTTACCCATTCAATCATTGCACACTATGAGTATCATACAAACCAAAGATTTACATAAAACATACGAAGGGGTCATTCCGGTACACGCTGTAAGAGGGGTAGACCTGAATATAGAAGAAGGAGAATTCACGGCTATTGTGGGACCTTCGGGTTCAGGAAAAACTACCCTATTGAACATCATCGGTGGATTAGATCAGGCCAGTTCTGGTGAAATCTCCATCAATGGGAATGACATCACCTCCATGAAGACGGGTGCTCTGACTAATTTCCGACTGAACCACATCGGTTTTGTCTTCCAGGCATATAACCTCATCCCTGTGTTAACAGCTCAGGAGAATGTGGAGTTTGTCATGCTGCTTCAGGGACAGGAGAAAGCTACTCGCGAGACCAGGGTAAAAGAGTTATTATCTGCAGTTGGCCTGTCAGACAAGCTGGATAGCAGACCTAACCAGCTCTCCGGTGGACAGCAACAAAGGGTAGCAGTAGCCAGAGCGTTAGCCTCTAGGCCACGGTTCATCTTAGCTGATGAACCTACAGCTAACCTGGACTCTCAGTCTACTGCCCAACTTCTGAATATCATGGCAGAACTAAATGAGAAAGAAAAAATGACCTTCATCTTCTCTACCCATGATCAGCGTGTAATAGACAGAGCCAGAAGAGTCATTACCCTGGAAGACGGTAAGATCGTGAGTGATATCAGCCAATAGTCATGAAGCTGAATACCTTACTAAGCTTAGGACTTTTCTTCCTCCTCCATTTCTCCCTTCACGCTCAAGAGGGGAAGAATTGGAAATGGGAGGCTGGTGGATATGTGAAGTATCTACAGTCCACCACCTTTTACGGAATTGTGGACCTTTCACCCACTACCAACAACCTCATCCACCATCGACTAAACCTTTCTGCCGAAAATCAGAATGGCTGGAGAATAGGCGTAGGTATGAGGAACCGACTATTCTTTGGAGAAGAGGTAAAGCTCCAATCTAATTATGCAGATCAGATTGATCCCCAATTGGGCTTGGTGGATCTGTCTTTCAGATGGATAGATGATCCCGCCTTTGTGGGCCAAACCATCTTTGATAGAGCCTACCTAAATTACTCCAAGGGAGACTGGGATATTACCCTAGGCAGGCAGCGTATCAACTGGGGCATGACCCTGGTCTGGAATCCCAATGACCTCTTTAATGCCTTCAACTATCTGGACTTTGATTATGAAGAAAGACCTGGTAGTGATGCTATTAGAGTACAGTACTTCACTGGCTTACTTTCACGAGCAGAGGTAGCTTTTTCTCCTGCCAGGAATATGAGGGAATCTATAGGAGCAGGTTTATACAGCTTCAACCTGAAAGGGTATGATGTACAGGTGTTGGCAGGCTATTTTCAGGGAGACCTTAGTTTGGGAACGGGCTGGGCAGGTTCTATTGGACAGAGTGGCTTTAAGGGAGAACTTACCTACTACATCCCTACTCCCTCCAGTATTTCTCCCAGAGTATTTGCAGGAACTCTTATGATGGACCAGCAGTTTGGGACGGTCTATGCGAGTGCAGCGATCTTATACAACAGCAGGATCATCACTTCAGAAGGGGTACAGGGAGGCATCATAGGTGGACAACTTTCTCCTAAAAACCTCTTCCCTTCCAAGTGGGCGGGATTTGTTCAGGCTAGCTGGCAGGCTTCTCCCATTTTTACCGTAAGCATGGGTTCTCTATTGGGTTCCCAGGACAAGCAAGTCATCTTATTACCTGGAGCAGCCTATTCTATTACAGAAAACTGGGACCTAGATCTGGTAGGTCAGGTTTTCCTGGGAGAGTTTGCGGAGGAGTTCCAGCACATAGGGAGTGGGGTGTTTCTCAGGTTAAAATGGAGCTATTAGGGAAACATCCCTCCTAAGAGGCTTCAAAGTCTACCCCCCTTAAGAGTTCATGACTATTTCGTAGCTTGAGGGCTTGAAAAATTTGCACAGTCATGATCAACTATAATTCTAAAAACTGGATGGAGGGGATTTCCCACTTCAGGTCCAGCTACATCATCCGTAAGACTTTAAGAAGTGTGTTATATGTCGGAGCATACACAGCTCTGGTGATTGTCATTATAGATTTTCTTCCTTTTGAGGTGAAAATAGATGCAGTAGTATTCTCACTCTTAGGGATTTTCCTGAGTTTGTTAATGAGCTTTAGAAATAGTACTGCCTATGATAGGTACTGGGAAGGAAGAAAACAGTGGGGTGCGCTTATCAACCATACACGTGGGTTAGCAGTCATCATCAATGGCATTTTCTCCCAGAATGAGGTTCAAAAGATCTTCTATGCCAGATCTATTTCTGCCTATGTACATGCCTTAAGTGAGCACCTCAGAGATAAGGAAGCTCATGAGGTAATCAAGACTTATTCTGACATCCCAGAAGAAAAACTCATGGCCATCAGACATGTCCCTAATAAAATCGTGAATGATATGTATGCCCGTGCGGAGAGTTTATTCAGAGATGGATTTATAGAGCCTGCCCACCTAAGAAATATTAAAGAAGAAACTCAGTCTTTTCTGGATATTCAAGGAGCCTGTGAAAGGATTAAGGCCACGCCTATCCCTTTCTCCTATAACTTTTTCATTAAGCTATTCATCTCCGTTTATGTAGTGTCTATGCCTTTTGTCCTGGCACCCTCTGTAATGTACTATACTATTCCGGTAACCATGTTTGTAGCCTATGCTCTCATAGGGCTGGAGTACATTTCTGTAGAGATAGAAGAACCTTTTGGACTGGACTGTAATGACTTACCTACCCT
>JBCDBC010000979.1:0-2826 GCA_039184535.1 Bacteroidota bacterium
AACCATTACCCGACTAAACTCCGTCTCTTATCAGGTGGGGAGAACAGGTAAGATTACCCCTGTAGCTAATCTTGAACCAGTACTGTTGGCAGGTACTACGGTAAAGAGAGCCTCTATCCATAATAGTGAAGAGATGGAGCGGCTGGATTTACATGAGGGAGATTATGTGAGAATTGAGAAGGGGGGAGATATTATCCCCAAGATCACCTCTGTAGTGATAGAGAAGAGAGCTGCTGATGCTCAGCCCATAAAGTTCATTACCCACTGTCCCTTTTGTGGGACAGAATTAGTCAAGGAAGAAGGGGAAGCTAACCACTTTTGCCCTAATTCAGAGGGCTGTCCTCCACAGATAAAAGGTCGGATTCAGCATTTCGCAAGTAGAAAAGCCATGGATATTGACGGCTTAGGGGCTGAAATTGTCAATCAACTGGTAGATGAAAAACTTATCCAAAATTATGCTGATCTTTATGTACTGACATATGACGACCTTATCCACCTTGAGCGATTCGCAGATTTATCGGCTCGAAATTTGCTTAATGGAATTAAAGAAAGTAAGAAAAAGCCCTTCAATAAGGTGCTTTATGCATTGGGAATAAGATATGTGGGTGAAACAGTTGCGAAGAAGCTAGCCCAGCATTTCCAATCTATAGAGGCCCTTGAAAAGGCTGACGAAGAAGGCTTGAGTGAGGTGCCAGATATAGGCCTCAGGATAGCAGAAAGTGTAATTTTCTTCTTTTCTCAGCCCCAAAATCAGCTAATAGTTCGAGCTCTTCAAAAGTCAGGTTTGCAGTTTAGCTTTTCCGGAAAAAGTCTTTCTTCCGGTCAATTAAATGGAAAAAGTTTTGTAATTTCAGGGGTTTTTAAAGGGTATAGTAGGGATGAAATGAAGTCCTATATAGAAAGTATGGGAGGGGAAGTAAAAAGTAGCTTATCCACTAAAACCAACTATTTGTTGGCTGGAGATAAAGCTGGTCCTTCCAAGTTAACTAAAGCAGAAAGCCTGGGAATCGCCCGTATTACAGAAGAAGAGTTATTGCAGTTAGTTTCTGAGCATGGAATGGCTAAATAAAATGAAGGAGCGCTACAGTAAGAAGCGAATAGAGGACCTCGGAAGAGTTCCATTTAAGCGCGACTTTGTAGATCTGGAGAGCGCTCGCAACATTGGGATCATCCTGAATACCAATGAAAGCTCTAGTGAAGACCTTGCCCTTATTAAATCATATGCTGATACCCTAAAAAAGCGTGGTAAGAAAATCCTTATCATAGAAATTAACTTTGATAAAAAGTCTACCCCTACCTTTAGTAGTGCCCTATTCATCAATCCAAACAAGCTTAACTGGTACGACTATCCCATCCCATCCCTGGAAAAAGAAATTCAGGAGTATGATCTGGATATCCTTATGAACTTTGACAGCTCTATCAGGTTAACCTCTAAGTATGTGTGTAGTATTGCTAAGGCGAGAACCAGAACCGGTGTACATGCAGAGGGATTTGAGAGTTGCTATGAACTCATGATTGCTTTGTCAAATGAGGAACCAGAAACTCAGATGAAATCTATGATCAAGGAATTTGACTATTTCTTGAATATGATTGACAAATAAGAGACACCACTTCTGATTTTTTCTTAGTAATTTACTGCTCTCTTTACCACAATTACATTGTGTAACCCTTACTGTTATGAATTCTTTACGCGGAACGGGGGTAGCATTGGTTACTCCCTTTACTGAGGATCGCGAAATTGACTTTCAAGCCTTACAGCATGTAACCCAGTTTTTACTGGATAAGGGAGTAGATTATCTGGTGGTGATGGGTACTACCGGAGAAGCCGCTACTCTTACTGAAACTGAACAAGAATCTGTTATTTCTTCGGTCAAAGAAGTAGTCCAAAATCAGGCCCCCATAGTATTAGGCATTGGGGGAAATAATACTTATGGAGTAGCAGATAGAATCCTGAAATGGGAAGAAAAGTTCAAACCGGATGCCATACTATCTGTAAGTCCCTTCTACAATAAGCCTACTCAGGAGGGAATATTCCAGCATTATAGCTACTTGGCATCTCATACTAATTTGCCTTTACTACTGTATAATGTCCCTGGCAGAACCTCTTCTAATATAGCACCAGAAACTACTCTGAGACTGGCTCGTACTCATCAAAACATCATCGGGATTAAAGAGGCCTCCACTGACTTATCTCAGATAGTGCCTGTCCTCACAAATAGGCCTAAAAATTTCCTGCTGCTTTCTGGAGATGATGCTAACACATTAGCACTAATAGCCATGGGAGGAGATGGGGTAATTTCTGTAGCGGGGAATGCAATCCCTGGTGTATTTTCTTCTATGGTGAAGGAAGCGTTAGAAGGGAATTTTGCCTCTGCTAGAACCAAACTACTTGCTACCTTCTACCAAATGGAACTCAATTTTGCAGAAGGGAATCCAGCTGGGGTAAAAATGGCTATGGAAATCCTAGGCTTATGCAAGAGACATGTGAGACTGCCACTAGTAGACGCCACCGAAGAGCTTAAGAAAGCGATAGAAAAAGCAATGACTCCTGCTTGAGGAGTCATTTATCTTTTAAAGAGAGTGTAAATCACAATAGACAGGTACTTGTCTATCCTTCGTTTTTCATAGACTGTATGTCCTTACGAATTTCTTGGGCAAGGTTTTTTACTTCCTGCATGGCCTTCCTGGCACGAGTACCTGCGGCTTTGTTGTCCTTTTCAAAGAATTTTGAGAAATCTTCCTCTGCGTCCAGGATGATTTGCTTTAATTTAACGTATTTTTCCATCTTTTCTACTTTTAAAGATTAGGAGCAATTTAATATAAAAG
>JBCDBC010000980.1:0-2824 GCA_039184535.1 Bacteroidota bacterium
ATAAATAATTGAGTTTGGACCTCGGCATTCACATATGTCTCTCCCAGCAGGAAGCGATAGAGCTTTAGCCCCACAATCATGATCATTATGCTCGCTACTAATTGAGCTAAAATCCCCACAAATAATCTGGCCCCTGCATTCTTCCGCCAGGAAAGATACCTGTTCAGGAATTGCATGGAGAAGCTGGCCATGAAGGTAATAGCCACACCTGCTCCCAGTAGCAATATTTTCTCAAGTGTATTGGGCGTAAAGGACTCTCCATCACTATTCACGAGAAGGTACTGGAGAATGAGGAAGGAACCCAATACTCCCATTAAGGCTGTGTACGCAGACTTTTTCATAGGAGAAATATCAAAAATGGAGTGAGATTCCTTCATCCTATCAAGATACTCAATCTATTAGATTTGAGATAGCTCGATAAGATGAAGTTGAAAATTGAGTTAGGCTGTCTCTTATTCTATGGCTTTTAGGACTCTTCCATAGAAGACTTCTGAACTGATGCTCTTAGCTACCTGTCTGTAGGTATTCTGGACGGCGGTGCTACTTTTTCTTACCTGATAGGCTGCTGCCTGAAGGGTTTCTGCCAGAAAATGATCAGAATGTATTCCTTCCATGGCATCCAGAAGGCCTGAAAGCTGGCTTTCATTCATGTCCACTTCCTCTATCAGATTTTTGATTACTTCAGCTGTAAAGTGATCTGAGTCCAAAGATTCTATGGTATTCAGGTAGGTATCAAATACTTTCCCGGATAGCTCCTGCTCCTCGGCAAACTCTATAAGTACTGATCTCGCATGGTGATCAGAGCTGATTTCATCATCTACTAGGTCCAGCAGGAGAATTTGATTCTCTGTATTGATGTCCATCTCTAATACATCTTTCAACACCTCACTGGCATGATGATCAGAATCTATGTCTTCCACTTCTTTCAGGAATATAGCTAGGTTCTCTTGACTAAGGTCTTCTTTATCCAACAGGGTTCTGAAGGTTTGAGCCTTATGATGGTCAGAGTCTATGTTGTCAGATAGCTCAATGAGTGCATTGATATTGGAATTGGATAATCTTCTTTCTCTGATGATAGTCTTATACACTTCCGCCAGATGGTGGTCTGAGTCAATATCATCCGTAATGCTAAGTAACTCACTCATTTGCTGGTCATTTATCTTATCATCTTTGATGAGAGCTCTCAGCACCTCTGACTTATGATGGTCAGAATCTATGTTTTTAGTGGCCTGTATGTAGGCGGAAATAGCTTTGCTGTTTCCTGTAAAGGCATCTCTGTTACGCTTCAGGATTTGTGCTAAGTGGTGGTCTGAATCTACCGTTTGTCCGGCTACTTGCACTACCTTGGTTAGTTCTGCATCATTCAGTCCTCTATCCATTAACAGATCTATGTACTTAGTGGCCACATGATCGCTTTCCAGCAGCTTAACCTCTGCCAATACCGCATCAGCTCCTCCTTTCTTGTACATTCTGGCTACGCGGGATTCTGCTCCCAGGGTGGTGCTTCTCACAATTTCTGGTAGGACCTCTGCCAACCATGCTTTTCCATTAGGGATGAAAGCCACTTTCTTACTTCCTTCAAAGTAGGTCTTGGAAACGCCACCGCTCCCATTAGGCTCTATGATCATCCTCCTTTTACTTCCAAAGGCAGTTTTGCTAAGTTCCAAATAACCACCCGGCGTAACAGATACTATGTCCTTATCATCATCAGACAGGACAAAGTCTCCCTTACTTTCTATGGTGTACTTGTTATAGCCGTTCTTGACCTTGATGGTCATTTTGCCATTAGAGATAGAAGTGGAGGTGATAGACCGCTGTGCTATGAGACTGGAAGGATCCAGTATCAACAAGCTAAATAAAGCACAGAAGGAAAAGATTCGTAGGTTGATCGATAAGGCGTTCATGAAAATTTCTTTTTTGAGTGATACCCTAATTTGTAGGCTCAGGAGCACACATAAAAAAGAGATGTAGTGAATTGTAGAATGGATGTAGTGAATTGTGGAGTTAGGTCTAAGAGCCATACCTCCTCATAGTTCTATAATCTCACACGCCCCATTCCTAACATCATCTTCCACTTTTTTAAACTTAACATTCTCCACCACTTTGCCATCTGGGTATTTGACTGTTATTCTCTGATTTCTACCTATATTTTTCAGAGGGTCTTTCCTAATAGGGAGGGTTGGATAATTTCCTCCAAACCCAGGAATATCTAATCTATCTCCATCTTCCAGTAATTGATCAGATATTCTATCCATAATATTCTCATCACTATTCAGTATATCAAAAAAGTCCCTTTTAAGTGGGCCCCAATTCCCCGGCTTTGCTGCTTCTATAGGTATTTGCGTTTTAATTTCTTCTATGGTTTCTATCAGTTCTTCCGCATTCAGAATATATTTCCGTTCATCCAGAAACCTAAGAAAGTTGATGACTATATCTCCATAATTCTCAAATGTTTCATCTGCTATCATCAGCTGATGGGGGGCTGTATCAATACAATAGTTTCTGACTTCCTCAGTGCTCCAAATGTTGGGACTCTGGTGGTGAAACTTCCAAAGCAGCCTCATAAAAGCCAGTACGGCAAAATCATATTCCTCTTTATCTTCTTCCTCTAGATTAGGAGCATAGTCACTATTATTAAATTCCTCTAGCCACTGATGTCGAACCACTTCTAATTTCTCCCCGAACTCTTCTGTCAATACTTCTATTTTATCCAATACTTTGTGGATAGCCTCTCTAAATTGAGAATCCGTATCTCTCCTTTCTATTGGTTCCAGCTCTTCAAGGGAGAAAGTATGGGCCGTCCCAATCTCACCCTCTTCAACGC
>JBCDBC010000981.1:0-2821 GCA_039184535.1 Bacteroidota bacterium
CCACAAACGCCCCCTTCTCTCAACTTATCTTTGATGAAGTTTTTCATGGCGCCTTCTCCTTCCCCAAATTCAGGTAGGGAGAACTGTGGTCCAGCTACATTAGCATGCGTTTCTTTATGACTAGGGTCCGGGCTAAAACCTCTAACGGGATCATAAGCATCCGTTACAGGGACACTTTCCTCAGTAGATGCGGTAGAGTTTTCCGTTTCTTCCGGTTCAGTAGACCTGTAAGAATCCTTAGGTACGTTAGGATCTTTGTAATCTACTTTCTCCCAAGAGCTATCATCACTAGCATTTTTAGAACCTGCGGGTGCCGTAAACTGAGTTCCGTTTCCTCTAGCTGGTGCACCCGTACCAGGAAGGCTACCCCCTGTCTGCTGGATGTTATACAGGTTATTCTGCATTTGTCTGATTTCTTCCTGAAGCAGGGAAATCTCGTTGATCAGTATGAGGATTTTTTCACTGTCATTCTCCGTAGTCATCGCCTGGTTAAGGCCAGGAGTAGAGGTAAGTGCGCCACCGGGTTGGTTAGTAGGGATAGAAGTCCCTAAGTCCGCCTGAAGCTCCATCATCTTGATAGCTGCTTCATTTTCTTTCTGTCTTCTCAGGCGGTCAGCCTCTATCTGTTGCTCTCTAAGCGTCTTGCTATCTGATAGCTGAACAATGTCTTGCTCTTGCTTCTGCAGGTCCTGCATACGTCTGTCCTGCTCTCTCTGTAGTCTCTCTATCTCAGCCAGCATACGCTGAATTTCCTGCTCCTGCTGACGCTTTTCTTCTTCTCTTCTTCTGAGGTCTTCTTCCAGTCTCTCAAGTTCGTACTCTTCTCTTCTCTGCGTACTCTCTTCTTCTACTCTTCTGATATCTTCTTCTATTCTCACTCTTTCCTGAGCAATACGCTGGCGCTCATCTACGGTACGTCTTTGCTCCTCTTCCAGTCTTCTCTGCTGGTCATCTATGTCTCTTCTTCTATCTTCCAGGCGACTGATCTCATCTCTAAACCTGGAAAGCTCTTCCTGCTCACGATCACGAGCAATTTCATCTCTGCTTCTGTTTGGATCTCCATCATCTCCCCCTTCTTCATCATCATAGAAAGCATCATCTCCTTCAGCATCAGCACTGGCGGCGGCTTCACGCTGCTCTAATATTCTTTGTCTTCTAGCCTCTCTGGCACGACGTCTCCTTTCAATATATGCCTGACGCTTTTGTTGTTTTTCCAGCGCTTCTTCTTCCTGGATACGTAGCTCCTCCATTTTCTGCTTTAGCAGGGTAAGTTCTGAAGCATCTACGGCAGGCTCAGGTGTTTCATTACTAGCCATGGCCACTGGCTCAGGTTGAGGAGTAGGCTCTACTACATTTTCAACTGTAGCTACTGCCTCTTTTACTTCCTCCTTCACCTCAACTACAGTTTCTTTTACTGGCTCAGGAGTAGGTGTGGGAGTGGGAGGAGTTTCTACTACTTCAGCCACAGCTTCTTTAGCTGGCTCTACTGCCTCCTTAACTTCTTCCTTCACTTCAGCTACTGTTTCCTGTACAGGTGCTGGAGCAGGCTCAGTCTTAGGCTCCTCTTTAGGGGTTACCACAGTAGTAGTGGTTTGGGCTACCGTATTTTTCAGGGCTCCACTATCATCCAACAAAGGATTGTTGAAAACAGGCAGGGCCGCATACGTATTTGAACGATCTCCTTCACAGGAAACATCAGGCTTGATTTCGAAATAAACTGACTTAGCTCCTTTAAATCCTGCCGCATCCCACTTCACATTCTTTACAATGTCCATGGCAGACTTTTTAAAGCAGTCATTTTTCCCGGTAAGGGTTTTCACCTGAAGCACATGCCCAGAAGGGTCAATTTTCACTTCCAGATAGATTCTGTCAGACCCGCAGCAAGTAGTCTTGGCACTGATCTGACCGTAGATATACTCCTTGACTGTATTTTTTTGGTCATTGAAAATAAACACTTTGGGATCAGCCAGCAGTTTGGTTACATCTATCTCGGTCTGGGCAAATACCGCCGGTTTAGACATAAGGATGATGACCCCCAGTAACAGCAGTCTGAGTTTCATGATATTGAAAAATTTAAGTTGATTCATGGTATGGGTTAGATACATTGATTCAAGATACATATTTATAAAAGAATGTGTAGAAATTTACTTCATTTATTCCAGTTTTTCGGATAAAACAAACTTATATGAACTTCTTGATATGTATCGTATCGTTTCAATTGGAGCTATAAATTTTTTGTACACAGGGACATAATTCCCTATGTTTCACACCTTAAAAACAGGTGGTTCTTTTTCTGTGAAATGTATGTTTACTTCTTCAAGTGTATCTAATACTTCCTGTAGGGACTCAGTCGTGACCAGCTTCATCCTAAAGGGTTTGAAGTGTGCCAGTCCTCTGAAATAGTTTCCGTAGTGTCTCCTCATCTCTCTGAGGGCAATGAGTTCTCCCTTCCAATCTACTGACATGACCAAATGTCTTCTGGCCATTTCCACCCTTTCTACTATGGTAGGCGGAGGTAACTCTATGCCTGTCTCAAAGTAGTGTTTGATATTTCTAAAAACCCAGGGGTTCCCGATAGAGCCACGTCCTATCATAATCCCATCCACAGAAGGGTACTGCATCCTCATTTGGTGGGCTTTCTGTGGGCCATCTACATCTCCATTTCCGAAAATGGGAATTTCTATATCCGGGTGGACAGCTACTTCCTCAATCAGGTCCCAGTTAGCTACGCCTTTGTACATCTGCTTACGGGTACGCCCGTGAATGGTCAGGGCCTTAATCCCTGTATCCTGAAGCCTGAGGGCTACTTCTACGATTTTGA
>JBCDBC010000982.1:0-2817 GCA_039184535.1 Bacteroidota bacterium
AGGAAATAGGATGCCTCCGTCAAGCCTGAATAATCTGACAGAGTCCAGATTGCAGCTTGTCAGGGTACCCCTTAACTGGTAAGCACTTTCCTGGGCATGTGAAAATGGAAGGCAGAAAAGGACAAGAGCAGTTAAAAAGGATATTCTCTGAATGAAACGGTACATATGTCTGGGGTTTCAACTTAACGAAGACCTAATTTAATCTGGGATCCTGAGGGTAGTTTGAGATGATTTGATACTTATCTCCCATACTTTTCAAGATATCCCGCCATAGTTCTTTGTGCGTCTCCCTGAAGATGAAATCTGGATTTTCCGGCGCAATGATCCATGATTTACGTTCCAGTTCTTCTTCCAACTGACCAGGAGACCATCCTGAGTATCCTATAAAAAACAGGATATCATCATTCTTCACCATACCCATCTGAATAAGGCGGGAAAGTTCTTCAAAGTTTCCTCCCCAGTATAGGCCTTCATAGACCTCCCTACTTCCATTGATCTTATCGCCTAATCTATGCACGTAATGAAGGGAATTTTGTTCTACAGGCCCACCCATAAATACAGGAGAATTTATGGACCCAAGGTCTTCTACCACCTCACCTATCTTGACCTTAAGTTTTCTATTAAGCACAAAACCGAGACTTCCCTGTTCTCCATGTTCTACCAACAGAACCACAGTCCGTTGAAAGTTGGAATCAGCCATGAACGGCTCAGATATTAGGTATCTTCCAGCTATGGGTTTATAAGAACTGGTAATCATGTAAGAATTAATTAGTAAACAGCCCTAGAATGTATACAGTAAGAATCAGCTTTTGCCTATTTATATGTACAACAAATAGTCGATAGTGTAGGGTATGCGCGAGAATTCTTTCAGGAAAAACTACAATTCACAATATACAAAAAGCGTGCTGCTAATCTCTTGTTAACTCATTCTTTTAGTTACAAACTGACTAAAATATTGTGGCTCAACAGAACTAAATAATTCCGTGCAATACTCCTCCCTTGGCAGCTAGTTGGTCTACTCTCTTTGTTACCTCCGGGTCCTCTACCAGAGGAGGTGCGTGATGGGGTTTTATTCGGGCGTCTATAATTAGGGGGCCTTTACATCCCCAGTGCTTATGCCTCACAAAACTGTTCACTCCATACATATCATGTGAAGGGTTAGAGCGAGTAAAGGTAGCCCATAGAAAGTTATTCAAATGTCTGCCAATAAACGATGCGTCATCTACGACTAGTATCAGCGGAAACTCATGCAAGTCTGTCTGAGAAAGATGATCTGCTAGACTCTTGATCTCCTTTTCGGTTTTTTCCTGAGAATGAAATGCTGGACCTTGAATAGCCACTATCCCAGGCAAGGCTACAGATACTTTAGCCCATTCTGAAGGGAGAGAAATATCTCCATTCCATTCAGTTCCTAGTGATCGTTTCACTTTGCCTGCTGCAGCGATTACCACCTTAGATCCCTCATTCAACTTCTTGGAAGAATAATCCAGCGTATCCATAGTGGTACGAGTCTGGAAGTGGAGATCTCTTTCCCAGTCTACCCTTTCAAGTAGATGCTTCAAGAAGGCAGGAATATCATGGATGTCCAGCTCAGGATTATCTTCCTTGGCTATGATCATGAGATACTTCGCCAGAGAAGCCTGACCAAATCCTAGTACAGCATTAGCTATGGTGAGAATTTCCTGAGGTGTTCTCTCCTGATAGGGCACATAACGCTCACTTCCTATGGCTAACAGGAGTGGATGTACCCCAGCAGCATCCACAGCATGCATAGCATGTAAACCGGGAATGGATACGGGTACCATAGGTTCTGTGACTTCGTGAATCATTTCTCCAAAGGTGGTGTCTTCCTGGGGAGGTCTACCTACCACCGTAAAAGGCCAGATGGCATTCTTTCTATGGTACACTGCCTCCACCTTCATCACAGGAAAAGGGTGGGTAAGGCTATAGTATCCTAAGTGATCTCCAAAAGGGCCCTCCGGTTTGGTGGCCTTGGGGTCTATAGTTCCTACTATACAGAAGTCGGCATCTGCGGAAAGTAGATGGCCATTTTTGCGGGTATATCTAAATGATCTGTTCCCAAAGAGGCCTGCAAACATAAGCTCTGAAAGACCCTCTGGGAGAGGCATAACTGCACTAAAAGTATGAGCAGGAGGGCCTCCCACAAAAATACTCACCTTTAGGGGTTCGCCTTTCTGCACTGCCTTGGAATGGTGTACACCTATCCCACGGTGGATCTGGTAGTGTAAGCCAATTTCCTGATCAGCCGTGTATTCATTTCCGGCCATCTGAATCCTATACATCCCTAAGTTAGAGTTCATGACACCTCCCTTTACAGGGTCTTCAGAATATACCTGGGGCAAGGTAACATAAGGCCCTCCATCCATGGGCCATGAGGTGACCTGAGGGAGTAGGCTCAGTTTGGTTTGGGAATAAAGGACAGGTTTAGTTATGGAAGGTAAGGGAAGTGCTTTAACTGCCAGAAAGGGGGTTCCTGCAAATGATAATGGATTGGTGAAAAACTGAGTAGGATCCGCTTTTAAGGCTACTATTTTCTTGACTCTGGATAAGGTGTCTCTAAAAATAAACCTGCACCTATCCATAGTCCCGAATAGGTTACAAACTGCCGGGAAGGGGCTTCCCTTTATATTCTCAAAGAAAACAGCAGGTCCTTGTTGCTCATACAGCCTCCGCTGAATTTCTGCTATTTCCAGATATGGATCTATCTCTTCCTTTACTCTGACCAGGTGCCCATTCTTCTCCAGGTCTTTTACACATGCAGCTAAACTCGAATATCCCACTTATATATCTTTTATA
>JBCDBC010000983.1:0-2817 GCA_039184535.1 Bacteroidota bacterium
CGACTAGAAAAGAGAGAAGTTTATAACTCCATTTAAAAGAGTAAACTACTTATCGATTATCTCAACATAATAAATTCGAGTTATCTTAACTTTAGGTATACTTCTGCTCCAAAATCTTGTTTGGCCAATAAATTCAGTTGAGTGAATAATACTTTTTGCACATCTAAGGAAGTATCATATACCAAAACAAGGAAGTACAAATTTTATTCTCAATTTTAGCCTAAAAAAGATAGAAAGGCGGAAGTGTTTTCGAGTACTAAATAATCTTTAGCAACGGAATCATGAGATGGTACTGTGAAACCGGACAGTATAAAATTGTAATTTTATGCTGAGTTATGGAGCAGACAAACAGGAAACGAAAGTACCGCAAGTACAGCAGCGAATTCAAGTCTCGCGCATTGGAAAAGCTGGAAAATGGAGAAAAGGCCTTGAGCATCTCCCAACAACTAGGGATCAGTACCAGTCTCTTATACCACTGGCGCAAGCAGTCTCGTGTAAGTCCTTTAAGGGAAGAAGAGGGTCATTTATCTTCTCAACTACAAGCCAAAGAAAAAGAGATCAAAGAGCTCAAAAAGGATGTGGAGGTATTAAAAAAAGCCTTGCTACTTTTCAGCCAGAGCGACTGAGTATTTATCAGTTCATCAGAGATCATCAAGGGGAGTTCAGTGTGGCCAGGATGTGTCGTCTATTTGAGCTTAGCAGGAGTAGTTTTTATGATTCTGCCAAGCTTGTGCAGGAAACAGACCTGTTACTCAAGGAAGAACTAAGGAAAGTATTCTGGTTTCACAAACGCAGATATGGTGCCAGACGATTAGCACCAGAACTAAGGGATAGGGGCTTTCAGATAGGCAGAGCTAAGGCACGTAGGCTTATGCAAGAGCTTGGTCTTAAGGCTATTCAGCCCAGATCATTTGTTCCTAAGACTACCCAGTCTCTTTCTCATTTTACTAGGAGTACCAATTTACTTCTAGGTAGGAAGTTCCCAGGCAGTATAAATGAAATCTGGGTAGGAGACATAACTTATTTGCCATTGGAGAAAAGTCAATGGGCGTATTTAAGTGTCTGGATGGATCTCTATAGCCGTTTCATTGTTGGTTGGAAAGTAGCAGATCACATGAGGACAGAACTGGTCCTTGAGAGCTTTGAGATGGCATGGAAAAGAAGAAATCCTGGCACTGATTTGATCCTACATTCTGACGGAGGAAGTCAGTATGCAGCAAAGGACTTTAGAGAAAGTATCTCTAGATTATCTGTTCTGCAGAGTATGACCAGGAAAGACAATCATTACGATAATGCCTTCATAGAATCTCATTTTAGTAGGCTGAAAGCAGAGCTATTAGAGGGAGGATTATTCCGAAATATTGAGGATGCCCAAAGAGAGGTATTTGACTATATTGAGGCGTATTACAATACGATTCGCAGGCATTCTGCCATAGGCTACGTGAGTCCTATGAAATTTGAAAACAAATTATTTTTGGAATGAACTGTCCGGCTAAATCAGGCCACCTCACCTGGTAAAATAAATGAAGGAATTGGTGATTCTAAGTATTTCATAATAGTACTTTCACAAAACTCGGTTTCATCCAAATGGGTTAAAGAGGAATTGAATGTGTAAGCTTCCCTGAAAATAGCAGCGATTAAAACTAGAAACTGTTAACTTCAGGAGAGATGAAAAAGTCAAAATTCACAGAGAGTCAAATCGTCAAAATCCTTAAGCAGCACGAAGCTGGGTTAAGTGTGTCCGATGTTTGTAAGGAGCATGGGATCAGCCAAGGCACCTTCTATAACTGGAAAAATAAGTACGGTGGGATGGATGCCAAAATGATCAAACGCTTGAAGGAGTTGGAAGAAGAGAATCGTAGGCTTAAACAGATGTATGCAGATATCAGTCTTGAGCATAGAATCCTCAAAGATGTGATCGAAAAAAAGCTCTAGCCCCTTGTGCACGTAGAGAGTTAGTGAGTTACTGCCAGGAAGAATATCAGCTGAGTATTCGCAAAGGCTGCAAACTGTTCAAACTAAGTAGTTCTGTATACTATTATCAGCCAGTGGAGAAAGATGATGCCGTTGTAATTGATCAGCTAGATCAATTGGCAGAAGCTCATCCAAGATGGGGATTTTGGAAAATGTATCACTGGCTTCGTCTCAAGGGGTATAATTGGAATCATAAGCGAGTTTACCGAGTGTATGTATCCAAGGGAATGAGTATTCGCAGGAAGGCGAAAAAACGGCTTCCTACACGCTCTGCCATATCTATGAGCTATCCCATAGATGCGAATATCTGTTGGAGTATGGACTTCATGCATGATAAGGTCTGGGAGGGAAGGCAATTCCGAACTTGGAATGTAATCGACGACTTTAACCGTGAAGTACTCAGCATTGCAGTAGATACTTCTATTAGTTCCCACCGGGTGGTAAGAGAGCTGGATAGGTTGATTGAATGGAGAGGGAAACCTCAGTTTATCAGAGTGGATAATGGTCCTGAGTTTATTGCTGCACGGATGCAGGCATGGTGTGATACCCACCAGATTCAGCTGAAGTTTATTCAGGCTGGGAAGCCTACTCAAAACTCACTGATTGAACGTTTCAATAGAACCTACAGGGATGAGCTATTGGATCTCTACTGCTTTGAATCCATTAGCCAGGTTAGAGAACTCACCCAAGAGTGGATGTGGGAATATAATACTGAATGACCACACGATTCCTTGGGCAACGTATCACCCAGAACCTTCCTATTGAAATATGGAAAAGTCCAACCGCCCTGCGCACTACCCGACTTTCCCACATTCCAACAGGATCAACAACACTTTTATTTAG
>JBCDBC010000984.1:0-2808 GCA_039184535.1 Bacteroidota bacterium
ATAAAATCGGCCTCTGTTTTCTCTATTAGCCGATTTTTGGCCAGTTTCTGTAGAAAAAATGGACACTTAGCCTATTTTCCCGACACTCAATCATATTTGAAGCCAAATGAGGGCTTTTTTAACTTACCCTTCTCATTCATGCTTTGTCTACCGATTTTCTCATCTTTGGTAAATAAATCTTACACCTTTCCATATGATTTCATTTCCTGAAAACACATCTTTATCCTCCCTACAAGCCTATCAACAGGCCATTTGCAAGGAAAGAGGGTGGGATAAAGCCACTGTTCCAGAGACCTTTTTACTCTTCACTGAAGAGATAGGCGAGCTGGCAAAAGCCATCAGATACAAGGAAAAACTCTATACAGAAAAAGGAAAGCAGCAGAAAGATGAGGAACTTGCCCTGGAGTTCGCAGATGTATTTAGCTACCTACTTGAACTCGCTAATCAATTAGGGGTTAACCTGGAAAATGCATATAAAGTTAAGGAAGAAATAAACGCAAAAAGATCATGGAACTAAGGTTTATGGAGGCTGCTGTCCAGCATGCCCTGGACGGAATCAAAGAAGATATAGGAGGCCCATTCGGGGCAGTAGTCGTGAGAAATGGTGAAATCATCTCCATGGCCTCTAATTCAGTAACCTCTCTGAATGATCCTACGGCTCATGCGGAGGTGCTTGCTATTAGAAGAGCTTGCCAACACCTCAATACTTTTCAGCTTACAGACTGTGAATTATATACCACCTGTGAACCATGTCCCATGTGTCTGGGAGCTATTTACTGGGCCAGACTGGGGAGGGTATACTTTGCCTCTACCAGAGAAGATGCAGCCGCAGCGGGTTTTGATGATGCCTTTCTTTATGATGAAATAGGACTTCCCCTAGAGAGAAGAAGTCTTCCTATAGAGCATATGTCTGATTCTGACGCTCACCTCTTGTTCGATGCATGGAATGGTAAGGATGATAAAATCCGCTATTAGAAAAAAATTTGCTGCCCCATTAAACCTTCTGTTCGTCTCCAGGTCTAAGAGTCAAACAAAAAGATAAAAGCAGCATGTTAAAAAGAATCATATTAGTCGTATCCCTTAGCTCATTCTTCCTATTTCTATCTACTTCACAGGTAGCAGCTCAAACCGCTACTCCTGTAGCTACCAAACGCCAGGTAAAGCAGCAAAAACGCATAGGCCAAGGCGTAGCCTCAGGTGAGCTTACAAAAAGAGAAACCAAGCAGCTTAAAAGGCAGCAGAGAGATATCCGCAGAACCAAAAGACGCGCCAAGGCTGATGGTAAGGTCACCAGAAAAGAAAGAGCCGTAATCGACCGTAAGCAGGATCGCGCCAGTAAAAACGTGGCCAGAAAAAAGAATAATAAAAGAGACAGAAACTAATAGATAGAATCCTTTTAGCTGAAACTCGTGAAGTTTCCCAGGAGCCTCAGTAGTTGAGGCTCTTTTTTTGTTTTATAGATCATAAGGATAAAGCACTATAAAAGTAAAGGACCAGAAGTCATTCAATACTTTAAAAATGGGCTGGCCGTTCCTCCACGGGTCGTGGGAGGCCTGCAGGGTTGCATTGGAGGGACAATGCATTTTTGCCTACTTTTTTTGCTACGGAAAAAAGTAGGGCTCGCGGCAGGCGACGAAGCACAGGAAAGGAAAAACTTACTGCTTAACTATTTTGCAAACACACCCGTAGGTTCATACACCTCTATCCCCCATATGTAGGGCAGCAAGAAGTAAGAGAACAGAATGATGATAAGAATAGACAGAATATTCAGCAGAAAGCCTGCCCTGACCATATCCTTCATCTTGATCATACCAGACCCAAATACAATGGCATTAGGTGCCGTAGCTACCGGGAGCATAAAGGCACAGGAAGAAGCTATGGTAGCAGATACCATAAGTGCATAAGGGTGTACCCCAAGATTTACAGATAACTCTGAAAGCACGGGCATCATCAAGGCACAGGTAGCCATGTTCTGGGCTATCTCTGTGAGAAAGTTGACCATGGTAACCACCACACTTAGCACAGCTATATAAGGTGTCCCTTTCATCAGGCTTAGCTTCTCTCCCATCCACTGGGCCAGGCCCGTCTGATCAAAACCCGCAGCAATGGCAAAAGCACCCCCGAATAGTAGTAGTACCCCCCATGGAAGTTTAAGAGCTGTAGGCCAGTCCATGAGATACTGTCCCTTCTCTTTAGATGGAATCACGAACAAAACTGTTGCCCCTGCCATAGCAATAGAAGTATCATTAATGCCCGGCAGAAAAGGGTTGAGAATATATTTTCTAGTGATCCAGGCCAAGGCTACAGTAGCGAAAACCGCCATCACCCACTTTTCCTCGTAGGAGATCTTGCCCAGTTTCCTGAGCTGATCCTGAATGATCTGTTTACTTCCGGCTATACGCTTTCCACTAAGTGGAAAAGCATTATGCGTCAGGTGCCACCAAGTAACGCCCCATAGGATAACAGTAATGGGAAAACCTAATAGCATCCATTTAGCGAAAGACAGTTCTGCATCATACGTCTCCTCTACAAAGCCTATGAAGACCAGATTGGTGGGAGTTCCTACGAGCGTGGCCATTCCCCCTATGGAGGCACAGTAAGCTATGCTCAGGATAAGGGCTTTAGAGAAATTATCTAATACCTTATCAGTAAGACCCGCATCCTTCCCCAATACCATAAATTGACTGACAATGGCCAATCCGATGGGAAGCATCATGACAGTGGTAGCTGTATTGGAAATCCACATGGAGAGAATACCTGCTGCTAGCACAAAGCCCAACACAATCTGTTTCATATTGGTACCAACAG
>JBCDBC010000985.1:0-2807 GCA_039184535.1 Bacteroidota bacterium
AGATAGATTCCTCATCCGGAATTTCCCAGGCTGCTTTTAGGCTATCCCTGAAGTTCCTTCTCTGGCTTCGGTATCTCTTCTTTCGGTAAATGCTATAAGGGATGCTACCTAGTATTTCTCGGTCTCCAGCTCTACTGACAAGGCTTTTGGTAGGAGGGGTATGCATGGCTTCTCGCCAAAAATGGATGCTGGATAAGCTGTCCCAGCCTTCTGCGTACAGATCTGGCTCACTCACTAACCTGAGGGTATCTTCATCAGGAATTTCTACATAAATCAGGTACTCCTCCCCACAAACCTCTATTTCGGCTTGGCTGAAAACGTAAGAAGAAAGAATGAGGACAAATAGACTTAAACAAATGGATTTGCTCTGCATTAGTTACCACGATTTGGCATTAGTTCATGGCGAGCACGTAACAATATCAAATACTAGTCCCTTTCTGTAAATTTCTCACTTCCACCTTTTCAAAAGAGGAAAGATTTACGGAAATTCTAACATGTTCATAAATACTGCATGAAAAATAAGATGAGTTGAGAAATTTTTTGATTCGTTGGGATAAAGCAGCGTGTCGTTGATCGAATTCGTCTTATAGATAGACTGAAAAACGCACTAACCTACATGAAAACGAACCTACTAATTCTCCTGCTATTGCTGGGTGTCATGGGATGTGATTCCTCAGATACCCCTACGGGCCCAAATGGTCAAGCTAATGGGTACAGTACCCGCATTCAGGATGTATCCTTTAACACCTCTGATGTGGATCTTTTCTGGGATGTCTTTGATCATGCACTCGTAATTACAGAGGATGTAATTAGAAGGGAGTACATAAATGAAGGATCAAAAGGCCTTAAGGCTTACGTAGAGAAAAAACCTACCACAGCCAGAAGTCTGGCAGCCAACCTGGTTTCAACCAATTATTCAGCTTATTATCAGGATATTCGCCCAAATACGGTGGACCTCTCTGATGTAGAACAAGAAAGCTTAGTCCTCTTCAGAGAATTTCAGGAGCTCTTCCCAGATATGATATTTCCTGATGTCTACTTTCTGATAGGAGCTATGGAAGCTGGAGGGAAAATTTCTCAAGAAGGCGTGTTGGTTGCAGTAGAAATGTTTTCCAAGAATCCCACCACCTCCACAGCAGGCCTTAGCAACTGGCATCAACAAGTAACACAAGAAAGAAGCTACCTAACCAGTATAGTGATTCATGAAACTGTACATGTACAACAATTCTACATCAATCAGGACTTAGGGAATAATCCCAGTCTATTAAAACAATGCATGATAGAAGGAGGGGCTGATTTTATTACAGCCCTATTATTAGATGGGAAGTTTATCAATGAACATATACATGCTTATGCGGACTCTCTGGAAGAAGAAATCTGGGAAGAGTTTAAGCTGGATATGAACAACAGTAGCTATGGAGACTGGCTGTATTCGGGCTCTCCAGAGGCAAATGGCAGACCAGCAGACTTAGGCTACTACGTAGGATACAAAATGGTAGAGCATTACTATGAGAATGCAACTGACAAGAAGGCCGCCATTAAGGAATACCTGGAAACCTCAGACTTTGCAGCCTTCCTGGAAAAAAGTGGGTATGAAGATAAGTTTGACTAAGAGCTAAGCTCGCTAAGTGTTTTTTCTTGCTCCGACCAGAAAAAATGATCGGTTCGAGATCCTCCGAACTTGAGCGGGCTTTGGATATGTATATTTTCCTTTTTACTCCCCTCAAGGATAGCTTTTGCATGTTCTGTCAGCTTGGTAGGTTCTTCTGAACTGAGGAATCCTTTAAGCCTGTCCAGATAGGCAAAATAGCTCATGTCGCCTGCTCCATACAGTCGATCGTTTCTAAGCATTTGACCTATTAGTTTGCGCGTATTCACCTGTTCCTGATCTGCTAGCCTGAGCATACTTTTCTCAACCTTATTCAAGCCAGTATCCTTATCCGGGAATCTCTTGAAGTGTTCTTGAATAGCTGCCTTGATGTATGGGAAAGCGGCAGGAGGATTAGCTATCAGCTTTTCCAGTTCTTTATGAGAATGACCGTTATAAGCTACCCAAAGCTGGTGTGCGTAGGCAAGATCTTCCTGACTAAGTGTAGTTCTATTATCGTATAGTTCTGGATAATAAGACGGATCAATTTCTCCTAAGGCAATCATGCCTTCACTGGAAGGATGCTCTCCCAGACAGACCAGGCTGACTTTACTGTGGGTGGAGGGATGTAGGTAGAGGAAGGAGCAGGCGGCCAGTAAGTTGATCTGGCAAAACAGGTCATACTCAAACCATAGCGTAACTTCCTCATAATTCTTCAACCCTTTCAGTTTTTCAAACTCCTCTCGGGTTTTATCAATATATCCTTCCCTTGAGATATCATACTGAGCATGGAAGAAGCCAGCTCTTGTCTGAAGAAAAGCTTCACTTCCTACCTCTACTGTAGTGGGTCCCTCGCATAGTGCTTCACGCCATATAATGAGATCGCCATCTATACCTTGTTCCGCAAAAATCCCTTTTATACTATCTCCATTGAGGACGTGTACTGCTTTCATATCACCAGTTTAGATCTTCTTTGGAATATACATGAAAACTGTACCTATTCTTAGCCATTTAGCTAAGAATTTTAAAAGGTACTAAAAGAATGATCCAGAAGGGATCATTCTTTTAACTGACTGTGAATCTAAATAATGGAACCTTCTCAAGGTTCTAACTCATGAATCTCAAAGAGATTCTACTATTCTTAGCTCTATCAAGAGAAAGAGCTGACCCCAAAGGGTGTCATACATTGGGTCAGCTCGTTAATGGTTTATTATTGATC
>JBCDBC010000986.1:0-2805 GCA_039184535.1 Bacteroidota bacterium
CAGTTATAGAACTTAGCAGCTTCCGCATTCCATTCCACTCGCAAGTACCATCATTAACCCAAACTTCATTCTCTAAAAAAGTAAGGGTATATGAATCCACGGTAGTACACTTGCCTTCATGAGTGGGTTTAGCAAGAAGCTCTTCTGTAAAAATTATGATCTTTTCTATTTGGCTCTCAGTTAAGGAATAGGTGATCTCTTTTGATTTGCCCTCTTGAAGAATGAGTTCCGCTTTTTCCTGTGAGAAGTTAAGGACCTTCTTTTCATAGTGGAAGCAGCCTGAGGCAGTAAATTCCAGATGCCATTCAGTGGGAATTTCTTTTGTGGTATTCAGCTCAGGTAAGGGTACTCTTTCTGGAAAAGCATCAGCGACTAATCCCAATTCTTTCGCATCTCTGGCATCCTGCGCAAAAGAATAAAGTGGAAATAAGCCTATTAGCAACAAAAAGTAAACATACTGTCTCATGCTCATAAGAGGGTAAGTGTAGGAGAATTCCATAATTGAGGGAAGTAAATGTCTTAACGTCTTCCTCATAAGGTCGTTGAGGCTCTCGAAACGACAATGGTAAATGGAACAAATCAACACTTCGAAAACCTTACTGTCCATCTTCTAAAGGGGATTGCCAGATGGATCAAATGAGGGCTCGCGAGCCAATCTTACGCTATATTCCGTTTGGCCTGAAGTCCATACCCATAGGCCCAATGGAATGACGGTGGATTTTTTGGTGGCGTTAGTTGTAGGAATTGGCTAAGAGCCATCAAAAAGGCCCTTTGAAGAAAATTCCTCAAAGGGCATATACACATAAAATCGAAGTTGTCTTACCAAAGCCAGAATAGGACAGCAAAAATAAGGGCAGCCAACAGGACCATCTGATACAGGTAGTTCTTGTACCAGGGGAGGTCTTCCGTATCCACAAAGATGTTTTCCTTCTCATAGGTGAGCCCTTCCAGTTTCTGCGTCTCAGGCGGAGCTGTCATTAAGCTCACCCCAACAAATACGATGGTACTGATCACAAAATGAATCCCCACGTTTATGGTAAAGTGCAGATTCCATAAGCCGCTTTCACCTGCCACAAAGGTGGTAATGCCTAGCAGGGTTCCTATCACCAATGTCCAGAAGGCACCGTCTCCATTTCCTCGTTTAAAGAAGACCCCTACCAGGAATATCACCGCTATAGGTGGTACAATGATGGAGAACATCTGCTGCAGGTAAGCCCATAGTCCGGAAAAGTGCTGGATTTGAGGAGCCCACAGGGCAGCTATCACCATAAGGATAATGGTGGTGATTCTCCCATATTTAGCTATGTCCTTTTCTGATAAGTCCTTTTTCATGGGCTGAATAAAGTCTATCACCACCAGAGTAGAGGAGGAGTTCAAAGCCGAGTCCACTGAAGAAAGAATAGCAGATACTAAACCCGCCAATACCAGTCCTACCATCCCCATAGGGAGGATTTCTGTAACCAGGGTAGGAAATACAGCATCACTATTCTCAAGTCCCGGATACAGGCTGACAGCCATAGCTCCAGGGAATACCATGATAAATAATGGGATGATTTTTAGGAAACCAGCCAAGATTACGCCCCATCGTGCATGGTTCAGGGACTTTGATCCTAGTATTCTCTGTACGATGTATTGGTTTGTGGACCAGTACCAGAATCCCAATAAGGGCACGCCCATAATCAGACCCGGCCAGGGAATGGCGGAATCATTTAATGGCCTTACTACCGAGAAGTGATCTTTAGGCACGCTGTTTACTACGGTTTCCCAGGAGAAGTCCAGTTTCTCATATACCAGATAGGTAAGCACTCCACAACCTACAATGAGGATGATGGCCTGAATGGCATCAGTATAGACTACTGCCTTTAAGCCACCGAAGGCAGTATAAATCCCCGCAATTAATGCCAGCAGAATAGAGGTCTGCCAAAGCGGTAAATCCGGAAAGAAGAAGTTCAGGACCAGAGAACCGGCATACAAAGCACCGGCTGTGTCTATCATGATGGTACTGAATATAGACAGGGAAGAAAAAATGACCTGAGACCTCCTGTCGAATCTTTTGAGGAGGTATTCAGGAATGGTCGTGATCCTGTTTTTTAGGTATAAGGGAACAAAGATCAGGGCCGCTATGATGAGCGGTAGACCGGACATCCATTCGTAAACGGAATTGACTATCCCGGTAGAATAAGCGGCTCCTGAAAGCCCTATGATGGTGGAACTGGAAATATTGGAGGCGAAAAGTGATAGCCCTATCAACCCCCATCCAAATGATCTCCCTCCTAAAAACAATTCTTCTCCTGTGTGGGTATTCCTGGATATGAGTAAGCCAATGATTAAGACAAGTGCAAAATATCCTATGACTATTCCTATGTCCAGGTTGGAAATAACAGCTGGGTTCATGAGTCCTTCTTTTTAGTTAACTGAATGATCCCGTTAGGCGGGCATTCTATTCGTTCTAACCCTGATGGGAAATGGAGAGATTTACGGTTTACCTCTTCTCCAAAAATATCTACTATACTTGCCTGCCACTCTCCCAATCCTTCTCCAAACAAGATGACTGTTTGACTCATCTTTCCATTGAGGATGTCTATTTCCTCAAAGTTGGCACCTAAATGCAAAGGAACGTCTTCATACAATCCTATAATGCACTTCTTCCCTTTTGAAGAAGACAAGTAGGGATAATTGGAAAGTGGTTTGGCGGATGTGAATTGTCCATCTAGCAATATGTCTCTATTCTCTACCCAGTACTTTGTGAAGAATTCCAGCATCTTTAGGGTCCCCTCATCTTGCCTTGCTAAGCGAAGAGAGATC
>JBCDBC010000987.1:0-2795 GCA_039184535.1 Bacteroidota bacterium
ATGCGTTTGAGAACATCTCCCTTCCCGGTAATTGCGGCGCCGCATGCTATGGCACTGGGAGGTGGATGTGAATTCTCCATGCACTCCGATAAAGTGGTAGCTGCTGCTGAGACTTACATAGGACTTGTAGAGGTAGGCGTAGGACTGATTCCTGGTGGAGGTGGAACCAAGGAATTTGCCCTGAGAGCTTCTGAAAAATACAAAGAGCCGGGTGTTTCTGGAAACACCGTCCTCATGGATTATCTCATGAATATTTCTACCGCCAAGGTAGCCGGATCTGCTTTCGAGGCTATGGAAATGGACATTCTCCAACCCAAAGATACAATTGTCGTTAATGCAGAAAGGAGAATTATCACGGCTAAAGAAGAAGTCCTAAACATGGCCAAAGCCGGGTATACAGCTCCTACTCCACGCACTGACATTCCTGTACTGGGAAGAAATACGTTGGGAACCTTCTATGCGGGTATTTCAGGTATGCAGTTCGGCAACTATGCCTCTCCACATGATGCTTTGATTGCCAAAAAGATTGCCTACGTACTCTGTGGAGGAGACCTTTCAGGTGAGGACAACCTGGTTTCAGAACAATACTTACTGGATATAGAAAGAGAAGCATTCCTGAGTCTGCTAGGGGAGAAAAAGACCCTGGAGAGAATTCAGCATATGCTACAAACTGGTAAGCCTTTACGTAACTAATTTTCAAAACATAAGCATTAACATACATAATTATGTCAGAAGCATATATAGTCGCTGGAAAACGTACTGCTGTTGGCAGAGCGAAAAAAGGGAAACTGAGACATGTCAGACCTGATGATATGGCGGCAGAGGTAGTAAAAGCAGTAGTGGCAGATGTGCCTGAACTGGACCCTACCAGAGTAGATGACCTGATAGTGGGATGTGCCATACCGGAAGCAGAGCAGGGAATGCAGATAGGGAGAATGATAGCGTTGATGGCCCTCCCCATGAATGTATCTGGGGTAACTGTTAACCGTTACTGTGGATCAGGGCTGGAAACCATAGCCATGGGAGTAGCCAAGGTAAAAGCAGGAATGGCAGATTGTATCATAGCTGGTGGAGTAGAGAGTATGTCTATGGTACCCATGATGGGACATAAGACTGCCCTGAACTATAAAATTGCGCAGGAGCATCCGGACTGGTACCTGAGCATGGGATTGACCGCTGAAGAAGTAGCCTCAGATTACAACATCTCTCGTGAAGATATGGATGAGTTTGCATACCAGTCTCACGTAAAAGCCTTAGCTGCCCTGGATGCAGGAAAGTTCAAGGACCAGATTGTCCCCATCAATGTAGAGGAGATCTACATTAATGCAGCTGGAAAGAAGGTATCTGAATCCTTTGTGATGGACGTAGATGAAGGCCCAAGAAGAGGAACCAGTGTAGAAGCTCTTTCCGGACTGAGACCTGTTTTCAGAAACAATGGAAAAGTAACTGCCGGAAACTCTTCTCCTACTAATGATGGAGCTTCCTTCGTAATGATCATGTCTGAAGCTATGGTAAAAGAGCTAGGCGTTACGCCTCTGGCCAGAATGGTAGGATATGCTACAGAGGGGATTGATCCACGGATCATGGGTATGGGACCTATTGTTTCTGTGCCTAAGGTACTAAAGCAGACAGGCATGAAACTTCAGGACATAGACTTGATAGAGCTGAATGAAGCCTTCGCTTCTCAGTCTCTGGGAGTCATCCGTGAACTGGACCTGGATACAGATAAGTTGAATGTGAATGGTGGCGCTATCGCCCTGGGACACCCACTAGGATGTACAGGTGCCAAGCTTACCGTTCAGCTCATGAGCGAACTGACATCGAGAAATCAGAAATATGGAATGGTTACCGCTTGTGTAGGGGGTGGCCAGGGAGTAGCAGGGATCTATGAAAGATTGAATTAAGCTTCGCCCAAACTCAACAAACTGCGCCCCACCTTTTCAGGTGGGGTGTTTTTTTATGCCCATTCAGCAGACGGGAGTCTGTAAATACCCGCAAGGAAGCCCACCTCAAGTAGGACGGACCCTGAGGGTCTCGAAGGGTCATTCCGATCCATTTAGCTTTGTCGTTTCGAGAGCCTCAACGACCTTATATGGGATGCTTACCCTTCCTCATTTCTCCTCAGCCATGATGAGGCGTTCTTCCTTTCCCCAGCACTGGTACTCCATGTACTCTGCCGTGGATTTAGCCTTTTCTTCTCCTTTCAGTTTACTTACCAGATAGAGAGCTCCTTCTATGCCAGAGGACACTCCTGCAGCCGTAATAATTTTTCCATTGTCTACATATTTGTAGCCTTCCACTATGTTGGCCTTAGGGGCCGTTTCTCTCAAAGATGGGATAGAAGAGTGGAAGGTAGTTGCTGTTTGTCCATCCAGTAATCCGGCTTTTGCCAGAAAGAAGGCCCCCGTACAAACAGAATACAGATGATCTACTTTGGGGGTCATTTCTTGCAGCCACTCCTGAATACGCTCCTCATCAGAGGCCTTCCATCCATTTCCACCGAAAACTGCAATAATATCTGGCTTAGGACAATCATCTATGCTGTACTCAGGCACAATGGTAATGAAACCCTGGCTCACTATGGGGTCTTTGGTAAGGCCTACGGTATAGGTTTCAAAACCACTTACTTTAAACACTTCTGCCGGTCCGGCAAAGTCCAGGATCTCCATCCCTTGGTGGATGTACATGGCGATTTTTTTCTTCCCAAACTGATCTATTTTTTCCATTTGTTCTTCTTTGGTTCTTTGTACGAGGGCCATCCCACAGGTGGAACATGCGCCTGCTTCTGAATGCCC
>JBCDBC010000988.1:0-2794 GCA_039184535.1 Bacteroidota bacterium
AGAAATTTGTGATTGACCTGATGGGTCCTCCAGCTTTATAGCCAGGTACAAACCAATCTGAGAAAATCAATAATTTCACTTGCTTACTCATAGGCCATTCTTCCCTAACCAGGACTCAATTACGATTAGTTGCCACATGTGTATCCAGCTTACACTTTCAGTTCCACTCCCAAATAGCTTCCACTGAGTTTTCAGGGTATCTGATTGTATCCATTCCCTTTCCAGTAAACTGTCAATATGTTCCTGGCAAAATTCACGAAGCTCATTCTTCATCCAGTGTTTCCAGGGAAATACAAATCCCATCTTTTTCCTATTTACTACCTCATCTGGAAGTAAATCCCCTAATGATGATACCAGCAATTCTTTGGGGGAGTGTGGGTACTTCACATCGTCTGGAATCCCCAGGACATAGTCTATCAATTCATGATCAAAGAAAGGGACCCTCACTTCCAATCCATGTGCCATACTCATCTGGTCTGCATCTCTCAGCAAAACGTTCTGGGTATAAGTGGAAATCTCAGCCCAGGAAACTTTACTTAGCTCAGACAACTTCTCCCAACTACTAGCGGAAGAATTGAGAAGTTGGGCAGGCATGTTTACTTCCTTCTCTGACAAAAGGAGAAGCTCCGCTAATTCTTCCTTCACTTGTAGTTTTCTGAAAATGGGATAAATCTCTGGCAGGTTCAGACGGTTTATCTGCAGGATTTCTTGTAGTCGGGTACGCTGATTTCCCTGCACTAACCTACCCACATATCCAGCGGCCATTTTTCTGGCAAAGGCCGTAATATTCCATAAGCGCTGATACTGCAAGAGTTTATGCCAGTATTTAAACACGGGATATCCTGCAAAAAGCTCATCTCCTCCTAGTCCTGACAGAGCTACTTTCAATCCAGCTTTGCGGGTATATTTAGAAACGAGATAGCTGTTTATTCCATCAGCACTGGGGCTATCCATGGCTGCCAGCGCCTCTGGAAGGTCCTCAAGCATTTTTTGTGGATTCAGGGTAATCTGCCGGTGGTCTGTTCTAAACTTCTCTGCAATTTGGCGGGCATAGGGACTCTCATCAAATTCTCTTTCCTCAAACCCTATAGAAAATGTGTGCACTGGTTTTTCTGTAATACTGGCCATAAGTGCTACCACGGCACTGGAATCTATTCCTCCAGACAAAAAGGCACCAAGTGGCACATCACTCATCATTCTCTTACTCACAGCTTCTGTCAACCGTTCTCTGACTCCTTTATGAATGGATTCTTTGCTTCCTTCTATTTTAGGAGAATGTTCTCCCAGTTGCCAATATTTTTTTCTCCTAAAGCCTCCCTCCTGCCAAATCCCATACTCACCTGGCATGAGTTGACTAACCTCTTGTAGCAAAGTATGAGGAGCATGAACAGTTTGGTAGGTAAAGAAATCTTGCAGTGAAGCGGAATGGATTTTTCCAGAGATCTGCCCACTTGTTAATAACGCACGTATCTCAGAACTGAAAATGAGTATATCCTCTTTCAGGGAAAAATATAGGGGCTTTATGCCTAGTCTATCTCTAGCTAAGAGTAGGCGTTTTTCAACTGTGTCCCAGCATGCGATGGCAAACATCCCATTGAATCTTGAGAATGCCTCAACACCCCAGCTGATTAAGGCAGCTAATACGACCTCAGTATCGGATTCTGTTTTATAAGAAAAGTCTACCAGTTCATTTTTTAACTCCTGGTAGTTATACAACTCTCCATTATAGACTAGAATATACCTTCCTGTGGGATCCAGGAAAGGTTGGTTTGCTCCTATAGAAAGATCTATGATGGACAGTCTTCTATGGCCAAGGGCAGCCTGATCATCAGCCCAGAATCCCTCAGCATCAGGCCCTCTGTGTGCCATAGCGGCACACATCTTTCTCACAGCCTCTTGGTGGGCGTCTGTAATTTGAGCAGATACAAGACCATTTATACCACACATGTGTTTTTGTTCATGTAAATCTAAGGAAGCCCTCATAGGAAATTAAGGCGAAAGTTAGGCTTACCTTTCAAAGACGCTCAAAAGCGTCATGGCCCATGATTCTGGCGTTATTTGCAGAGCCAGTTCTTTACTCCTTTGTCCCATTATAGAAAGCTCTTCATCAGCGTAAAGGAAGAGCTTTTCCATAGCCTGAGTCAAGGAAGATATATTCCCTGCTTCAAAACTCAACCCATTATAGCCTATTCTCAAAAAATACTCACTCGCCCCACAACTATCTGATACTATCACTGCCAGCCCGGAAGCTACATATTCATGTAGGACTACCCCCCAGGGCTCCCTTTTACTTGGCAAAATGGCAGCTCCACAATTTCTCAGAACCTCTGGGAGTTGTTCTGGCTGAACAAATCCGAGGCATTTTACCCCATTCATCTTACTTGCTTTTTCCTGCAAAGGTCCAGTTCCTGCAAGCCAGAGTTCCCAATCATCATTGCTTACCGACTGAAAGGCTTCTAGTAAATCCTCTACTCCTTTCTCTTTAACTAAACGTCCTACATATATCAATCTTTTAGGAAAGGTAGGACTGAGCTCCCTTTTCTTACCACTTTCCATAAAAAGGGGGACATCAGCTACATAAAATCCTGACTTGATATGATTCGCATCATATCCTAGTCTGCTCGCAAATGCATACTGCCGGGGACCAGGCACCCAAAAGTGGGAGAAATAAGGCTTCAGCAATATGGGACTAAACCAGCTAGCCAGTAACTGCTTAGTTGAACGAGTCCATTGATTATCAGCACCTACTATGGTAGGAATCCCTTTTTTCTTAAAATACCTTGCTACTTTTTTG
>JBCDBC010000989.1:0-2794 GCA_039184535.1 Bacteroidota bacterium
AGGTGCGACAGGCGACAGCGTGCTTCTTTGGTTGACGCTGGGATTATTCCTTACGCCTCTTTCAAGCGTGAGTCAGCCATTTACATGTGATGGGAGTGCCTACTTAGCAGCTGTATCGGCAAACGAAAATGCTACCATCTTATATAGAACTTCCACTAACAATCCTGCAGATGGGAAATGGGAAGCTATCCAGTCTTACCCCGACCAAATCATTTCTCCCATAGGATACAATGTGAATGATAACTTGATCTATGGTATAGATCAAACCAATTGGAACCTGATCACCATCGACACCAAAGGAGAGCAAGTAATTCTTACGTCAATGGTAGAAAAGTTAGATACTACTATGGAGTATCATGCTGGGACTATTTCTCCTAGAGGCTCACGATTTCACATTATTGAGCGGGACCCAATTACAGGACATGATAAGAGAATGCTGAATATTAGGCTAAACGATGGGAACTATCGGATAGGAATTCTAACCCTACTTGGAGAGGACCCTGTAGCGATGGGGGATATCACTTACAGTCCTCTATATGGAACCATGATAGGTTTTGATGAATTGAGTAATACGGTCGTAGATGTCAATTATAATTTCGGACCTGTAACGAGTCTCAATTACCAGTCCACAAGTAGAGTAAATAAACTTGGGGGGCTGTTTTTTGGACGAGGAGGGAGATTATTTGGGTATGGGAGTGGAGGAGGAGGGAAGGAGAATACCCTCTATGAATTTGATCCTTTTAGCGGCCAGGCAGAAAATATTGAGACTGCACAAAATGGAGATGAGACTGATGCCTGCGGCTGTCCCTATGAAGTAGCCATGGAAAAGGTAATTAGCCAACCTAAAGTACTCCCTTGTGGGGAACGACTCATCTCTTACCGCACAAAAAACGTAGCTGGAGCTAATTTCTCTAATGTAACCATAACAGACACTCTTCCAATAGAACTCGAATTACTAGAAATCGAACGCTTGCACCAGATAGGTAAACTTGATACGGTAAATAATAATCAAATTCTCTCTTTTACCATGCAAGATTTTTTACTAGGAGAGGATTCTACCTTATTGAGGGTAAGGGTGAAAGAGAATACAAATGGGGTGTTAAAGAGTCAGGCATTTATGAGAGGACTTCCGCTCGCCCTGGATACACTCCTGACTTCTGATGATCCTTCCACAGAGGCCTTCAGGGACCCCACCCATCTTGAAGTTATCTCACTCTCAGTAGAGTTACCAGATAGCACCTTTATTTGTGATGGAGCCACTGCCAGATTCAGGGTAGTACCCAATATTTCCGATACTTCAATTCAATATATCTGGGACTCCGGAGAAACATCTCAATCGGTTTCTACTGATGTACCAGGGATTTATACAGTTTTGGTCAATAGTACATGCGAATCTGAAGAAGCTAGTATAAAAGTTGTAGCCAAAGAAGAACCCCTATTTGTAGAACTTAGCGGAGATGTTAGTATCCTTCAGGGAGAAACCGCAGAAATAAAAGCTGAAAGTAATTTCTCCACTGATGCGCTTGCTTTTGCGTGGAAACTTAGCCTAGACCTTCCCCTGGATTGCGAAAACTGTGATAGGATCAATATTGTGCCGCTGGAAGATGTAGAGGTAGAAGTGCTAATAGAAGATCCCTTTGGTTGTAAGGCTTCTGATGTTCTGAACATATTGGTGGATAAAACCAGAGACTTACTCATCAATAATGTCTTCACTCCTAATGCAGATGGGATCAATGATTACTTCTTTGTGAAAAGTGGGGGGATAGCCATGGTAAAGGAATTACATGTGGTCAATAGTTGGGGGAAGACGGTATATTCTGAAACAGACATCCCCGTAAATAGTCCTTCACAGGGATGGGATGGGAAGATTAGTGGAAGAGTACAGCCGGAAGGGGTTTACTACTGGCAGGCAGTAATAGAGTATCCTGATGGTAGTAGAGATAAGAAGTCAGGGAACCTGACCTTAATGAGATAAACATCCTAAAAAAGGAGATTGAGCATATACCATCACACTAGGCTATCAGGTAACACTTTCTGGGGAATATCCCTCCTGCTAGTCCTATCCATTTCCTGCCAAGCTCCGGAAGAAAAGCAAAATACCCTCTTTGAAGAAATTCCATCTACTATCTCCGGTATTAGCTTTTCTAATGATCTCGTCAATACAGTTGAGCTAAATATTCTTAACTATCTCTACTTCTATAACGGAGGTGGAGTAGTAGTGGGTGATATTAATAATGACAGTTTGGTAGATATCTTTTTCACAGGAAATCTTGTCCCTAATCGACTATACCTCAATAAGGGAGATTTCACCTTTGAGGATATCACGGAGCAGGCGGGCATCATACATACACCTGATAGTTGGTCTACAGGGGTAACTATGGCGGATGTGAATGCAGATGGTTGGCTGGATATTTATGTGAGCCAGGTGGGGAACTTCCTGGATAGAAAAGGCCGAAATCAACTCTTCATCAATCAGCAGGATGGAACCTTCAGGGAAGAGGCAGAAGCTTATGGCCTAGATCAACAAGGTTTTGGGACGCAGGCGGCCTTTTTCGACTTTGATCAGGATGGAGACCTGGATGTGTACCAGTTGAATCATTCCATCAATCCGGCAGGGACGGTAGGGGATACCATTCAGAGATATGAAAAAGACAGATTTGCTGGTGATAGATTGCTGGAGAATGTGGGAGGTAAATTTATAGAGATCTCAGAAGCTGCTGGTATTATTTCCAGCAGACTGGGCTATGGATTGGGTATCATGATAAACGACTTCAATGAGGATCATCTTCCTGAC
>JBCDBC010000990.1:0-2793 GCA_039184535.1 Bacteroidota bacterium
GAGACTTACGTAAGCTTTGTAACTTCTCTTCCCACTTCTGTGCATGGACGGGCTTACATGCGATTCCAGCACCCACTAACAAAAACAACAAGATTCTTCTCATGATCACGCTATTACCTGGTTTAGGGTAGTACAATTCAAATAGGTAAATTTTGATCCATGAAATATCTAAGTACTATAATTGTGCCAGAAAAATCGAATCTGATTAAGGATGAAGAATGCTGTCAGAATTGTTATCAAGTATGTAGGTTACCCTAGTATTCGTAAAAGGAAGAGATTCTGTTACAGCAGTTACTTGCCCAAAAAGAAACTGCCTCCCCATTCAGGGAAGGCAGCATTATATAACGTACGGTATGTCTTACCTCTATCTAACGACTTGAAACTTAAAAGTCTCAATAACTTCTTTAGAGGAAGAGGAAATCAATCTTATCACATAGGTACCTGTACTCAGGCTACGGACATCAAAGCGTTGAATGCCTTCCACACCGGCAGCCATCTCCCATTTTTTGTAGGTTCCACCTATCTGCTGGCCATTCAAACTCATGATGTCAGCTTCTAGAGAGAGTCTGTTATCAGTAGTAAGCAGGAGGTTCACTTCTTCTGAAGCGGGATTCGGGTAGACCTTGAATTCCACACCTACCAGTATTTCCTCTACACTTACCGTAAATTCTCCTTCAGAAATAAAGCCAGATACCAGGGTAATACTTCCATTGTCTAGCACGTCATCCAGCACTTGTCCTATGGTGTACACCAGCTTGACACTGTCAGTCTCTGCCATACCTGATGAACTTACCAATACAGGCTTATCCAGACTCTGCCCTAAGGCAGTACTCCCTATCACAAGGAGTCCGATAGTTGCAAATAAAGCTCCTTTCATGACAGGATTATTCGTTTATACGTGCTTCTAATGCTTGCAATCTGGCTTCTAATGCTTCAAGAGTTTTTTGCTGTTTTTCAATCACAGCTTGCTGCTCCTGTATGGCTTTTAGGGCCAGAACCCCAAAGCCTGCGTAGTCAAGTGTCAGAAGAGACTGACCATTATCAGTACTCATCTGCTTCACCAGTTCAGGAAATAATATTTGTACATCCTGGGCAATGAATCCTATGGTCTTATTTCCAAGGCTTTTCTTGTATTCATAGCTTTTGGCTTCCAGCTTCATAATGGATGGCAAAACTGCTCCTACTGAAAGTACATTTGTCTTCAGTGTCAGATCCGAAGGTATGTTGTAAGATCCATCTACGTTAGAGAAATAGCCTCCTACGCCTGAAGAAGGAATCACCTGAAGCTGATCTCCCAGATTGGCATAGAATAACCATTTGGTGGTAGCTGCGGTAGCATTTTCAATAACCAGCCCGTTTCCACCCCCAAAACCTCCACCGGTAGGATGCTTGACATGCAGCGTGTGGGTAGGATTATTAGTTCCAATACCTACTTTTCCAGCAGCACTAATATGAAATAAATCTTCATCCGTACCAGTTTTTCCAATGAAAAAACCAGAAGAATCTGCGTTAGTCTCATTTTCTACTCCTACATACCATGAGGCTGTGCTAGCGTCAATTTTTAGATACTCTGAATCTCCATCAGAAGCATTTCCGGCTCCTATTTCTATATCTTCTAAATAAGTTGCAGCAGAATTAATCCCCACAGACCATAGGCCGTTAGATCCTGGTACCCATTCGGATTCAGTATTATCCCATTTGAGTACCTGCCCCTCGGCTGGTGCATTTATGGAAATATCTTGTCCCCTAAGTTTGGTTACAGAAAGGGCATCAAAGGTGCCACTTATATCACCACCAGCCTCAGTAGTTTCTGTGATATCATCTCCCGGATCTGCGTCTCCTGTATTAGAGATCACATTGGATAAGATGCTAATCCCTGATCCTGCTGTGTAAGCTGCTGTTTCATCTGCAGGCTCCCAAGCAGAAGCAGTTTCATTGTATTTCAGGACTTGTCCGTCAGTAGGATCCGTTTCTGATACTTCGTGGCCCTGAATACCTGCCACTACCATGCTATCATACCTTCCGGTAATATCTCCTTCAGGGACAGTGGTAAGAGTTACATCATCCGTGCTGTCTGCATCACCAATGTTTTTGATGATGTTTCCATCCAGTTCTATACCTATACCTGCAGCGAATGACCCATCAGCCGTAATGGTAGATGGCTCCCATTTTTCGTTTGTTTCATCCCAAACGAGAACCTGTCCATTAGATGGTACATCAGAAGCTACTTCCAGTCCCTGGATAGCCACTACAGTAGGCCCCGGGAAATCTCCCTCTAGGTCTCCATCAGCTACAAAAGGTAAATTAGTCCAGGCTGAACCGTCCCAACCGATTAACTCACCATTCTGGGGGGTATCGATTACGACATTTTTCAGTTGGCCTATTTCCATATCTGTTGCCAGCTTACTATATGGAACTGAGGTTAAGGCAGCAGAACCTGCGTCAACTCCATTAATAGATGTAGTGATAAAGAAATCTTCATCCCCCCAGCGGATAGATGAGAATATGCCAAAAACGGGCATACCACTTCCTATGGTTAGGTTGAAGCTACCGAATACATCTGTGGTAGTATCATGAGTTTCTGCATAAACCAGTATACCATTAGCAGTACCTCTACGGATCTGGAAACCAATGGTAATAGGTTCTTCTGTTAAAAGGGCACCATTTGCATCTCTGGCGACGGCTTGATAAGAGAAGCCACTGTTGGATTGAGCTAGAGCAAGAGGAGAAGTTACTGTTACAAACAGTAACAGGGATAGGAGAAGTTTATAGTTCTTCATGGACATAACTTCA
>JBCDBC010000991.1:0-2791 GCA_039184535.1 Bacteroidota bacterium
ACCTGGACCTTACCGCTGGCATTCAATGTGCCTTATGCTGAGCTAAGGTCTGTTCCCAGAACGGCCGGAGAGACATATGCATAGTCCGATTTTCCTCCAATTTTTTCTCCCTCAGCCAGTTTGCCATATACCTCTCCGGCCGTTCTGGGAACAGACCTTAGCTCAGCATAAGGCACATTGAATGCCAGCGGTAAGGTCCAGGTAGAAACATCATAGAACAAGCTATCCTGGAAGCTGGTACGCTTTTCAAACATAGCCTTGATCAGTCTATATTGTCTCTGTTTAAGAGAAACTACAAAGCTATTCTCCGGAGAATAAGTATTTCCCCCGTTATTAATGATCTCATTTAGCGGTAAGACTTCAATGTCGTGCTGCTGAATTAATTCTGCCAGATGCCATGTCCTGGCCTTGTCCTTGATACCGCCAAAAACGATGGCCTTAGCCTGATCTCGTCCAGCCATGGATAAGGCGGAAGAGAAGAACTCCTTTTGGTGGCCAAGCAAATCCATACGCTTGGCATGAACCCCTGCTATGGTAGATAGAGTTGTAACAAATTGGTTTTTGATGGTGAAAGCGAAGGTCAAAGGTCCATTCTCACTGGACTGAAGGTGCCCTCTACTGGACCCTTGCTCAAATAATATCCCTACTCCCCCATTTACATCTGGGTAAGTAGATCCTTTTCCAAAGTAATAATCATCGAAAGACTCTTTGCTGTAATACAAAGAACCTATGCTATCAAGGAATTGGGCATGATATTCCGCCACATCGTATGTCAAGTCAAATACTTTCTCAGGCGTAAGGGGATTATTTCTGGAAGGGATTCCAGGCTGGAAGAAGAAGGTAGAATTGGTTCCCATCTCATGGTGGTCTGTCACCCAGTTGGGTTTCCATTCGTGGAACTTTTTAATTCTTCCTTGAGATTCAGGGTGCTGAACAGGTAACCAGTCTCTGTTCAAATCAAACCAGAAATGGTTAGTTCTGCCTCCTGGCCACGCTTCTGAGTGTTCTCTGTCATTAGGATCTGGGCTGATTTCATTAATCCCTCTGTGGGTGTTCACCCAGGAAGCGAATCTGTTAAATCCATCAGGGTTATAACAGGGATCCAGAAGAAACACCATATCATTTAATTGTCTATCAATTTTATCTCCATCAGCCGCAGCCAGGTAATAAGCTGCAAGTAGGGCCGCATTTCCCGTACTAGCTTCATTTCCGTGGACAGCATATCCCATCCAGAGGACTGTTTTCACCTGGTCCATATTTACCTCATCTGCTTTGTCAGGGTGTGTTAAATTGACATGTTCTTGTCTGATGTCTTCCAGTTTAGTGTGATTTTCTGGAGAGGTAAATATGAGTTGGATGAGAGGCCTATTTTCGTAAGAGCGCGCATGCTCTACCAGAATAGCCCTATCAGATGCTTCAGCAATGGCTCGCATGTAGTAGATCATTTGATCATGACTTACATGCCATTCTCCTACTTCATACCCTAACACCTCCTGGGGTGTAGGAATGGAAGAATCATAGCTTACATCATCTGGTAAATAGTAGGAAAGATTCACTTGAGCAGTAGCGATCATAGATACGGCTACTGCTACAACGGAAAGGAGTAATTTTCTCATAAGGTATTTGGGTTGACTCAATGTAATGATACACATATGTAAGAGGAAAGTCCATTCTCCATGAGAAAAATACCTCCTCAAAATAAAAGAAACCACATACAGTTAGCCTTGGGTTACTAAACGTATGTGGCTTTGGATAAAATTATACTTTCCTACATTAAGCCTTCCTTCATAAAGGCTGAGCTGAGTCTCCAGGCTTCCTGGGCAGCAGCCTCATTATAGGCAGGGCTAGAGGGGTTCGCAAAAGCGTGCTTGGCGTCGAAGATGTGTACATCTACATCCTTACCTACTTTCTGCATATTTCCTTCAAACTCTTCTGCTACTTCTGGCGTAATCCATCCATCCTGCTTGGCAAATATCCCTAGCACAGGCGTCTTAATGGTGCCTAATCTGTCAAGGTCTTTTTCAGGCATGCCATAATACATGACGCAGGCGGCGGCTTGTTCTCCTGCCAGTATGCTGGTCTGTAGGGACCATCCGCCTCCAAAACACCAACCTATGGTGGCTATCTTAGCCTCCTTCCCCACAAATTCTATGGCCCCGTTTATGATGGCTTCAGCTCTTTCTCTCTTTACTGACTGCATATACTTTCCAGCATCCTCACGGGTGGTAGCTACTTGCCCATCATATAGGTCCAGGGCTATCACTCTCACATCCCCCAGATCCTCCTGAATTTTCTGGGCTTCCATTTTCACATTGTCATTCAAGCCCCACCATTCGTGAATCACGAATACAAACTTATTGGTTTCTGATTCTCCACCTACCTCATAGCCATACCCTCTTTGGCCATCCGGGGTACGCCAGGAGATTTTCTTTCCCTCTAGGAGTTCAGTGTTTACAGCTACCGGAAGTTCATGGGCATTTCTGTAGTTTTCATCAGATGCCAACTGGGCAAACTCCGTTGTACAATGGGTGATATCTTTATCTGTCTTAGGCTGCTCCCTAGAAGGGAAAAGACTTAGCACAGCCCAAATCCACAAAAAGAAAAAAGAAAAATTCATAGTGATAATGTTTGGTTTATGGTCTATAGGCTAACTCACCATTATATAGTTTGTTCTCCTATACCCTTAAGACGGATGACTCTTTCGTCATCGTCATGGTGTAGTTGGTGAGGGGCGGCAGGGACGGGCGCAGGATTTGCGGCACGATCACGTGGCGCACCGCCTCGCCGGGGG
>JBCDBC010000992.1:0-2790 GCA_039184535.1 Bacteroidota bacterium
AAGCCTTTATCCTCCCAAACCTGTCCTGAAAAGTCATTAGTGTTAGTGTCCTGAATCACTTTCCTGATGTAAGCTGGTATACGATCCATTTGACCGTTTTCAGACTTTACATGTACTTTGATTAAGCTGCCATGAGTGAAGCTGTCTTTATATTCTGTGTCAGGGAGAAAGAGCTCCCAAATACCGGATTCATTTTTAGTGAGCGGATGGCTCTCTCTATTCCAGCCATTAAATTCTCCCGTTAGGGATAAGGATGCGGCTCCGGGCGCCCATTCTCTATACATCCACCCCTTTTTCTTTTTGTCGTAATTCAGGCCGAAATACTCATAGGCACTGGCAAATTTCTCCAGGCTGCCGGCTTCTTTGATGATGTGATTTTTTTGTTCGTTGAATCTGTCGAACCTTTCTACTATATCGGCTTCATAAGGCTCTAACCATGGGTCATCTTTGACCAGGGCCAGTTTTGGGGAGGTGGTATTCTTCATGACAGGTCAGGCTTTTTTCTCTGGGTTGTAAACTAAGAAGGAGTTACGATTTAACCAACAGTATGAAACATTATCAGAGCCTTAGCCTTCTTTTTGCTTGAGATAAGCACTGACCGTTTGAGACAGTACCTGATCTACAGCTGTATAAGAAAAGTCCAGCTCTTCAATGGCGCTTCCATCATACTCATATCCACCTGATGCACTTCTGGCAGACTCAAGAGAAATAAAAGGTTCCTTATTAGTCAGGTTCCCCCAGAGTTCAAACATCCTACCACCTATTCTTAAGAAAAGTGGAGGAACCTTAATTGTAGGCTTGGGTTTATCCAAAAGACCAGCTAGCGTATCCAGAAGCCTCTTTTGGGGCCAGTTCTCAGCTACCAGGATAAATCTTTCGCCACCACTCAAGGAAGAGTTTAACACTAGCTTGGTAGCCTTCACCACATCCTTCAACCCCACTAATCCACTTATGCTTTCCACATAAAAGGGCAGGCCTTCATCCACTTTTTTAATAATTCCCGGCGTCCCTTTGTCCCAATTGGCGCCTGGCCCCAGAATTACCCCTGGATTGACTATGGCAGCAGATAGCCCTTCCGCTACGCCACGTTGCACCTCCAGCTCCGCCCGGTACTTGGACTCAGCGTAGCCTGAGGTAGTCTTGTGTTTCACCCACTTACTTTGCTCGTCTACTATTCCATCATCATTGGTCTTACCCAGGGCTGCGATGGAGCTTATGTGAACCAGTTTTTCCACCCCTTCTTCCAGACAGACATCCACCAAATTAGCGGTACCTTTTACATTGGTGGCCATGAGTTCCTTTCTCCGCTTTTTCCAGAAGGTAACCGTAGCTGCACAATGAATGACATAATCCACTCCTGTCACTGCCTTTTCCAGGATCTTGATGTCATTGATGTCCCCCTGAATTACGTCCACTATTTTCAGCCAGGAATAGGTGTGAGCAGCAGGATTTCTAATGATCACTCTAATGTCATGACCATCCTCCAGTAAACTTTCTACCATGGAACTTCCCAAAAAACCGGATGCACCCGTTACTAATATCATCTAGCATGTATATTTGTGCCCAATAAACTCCCGCTATACTAACAGTAGGTACTTCATCAACCCGAATACCTTCCTCTGGTTCTGGACAAGCGGCAAATTAACATAAGCCTTTTAAAAGCCGGAATACAATATGACAGAATTGGCTGATTTTTTTACGCCTATCTCCATTCCAAAGCAAAGGAAAATCACTGGTACCCTTATGGAATACGTGGACGGACACTTCCTTACTTTTCCTAATTGGCGTGAGGCAGATTTGGTGATTATAGGGATTTCTGATGATGAACAGCAGTTCAGTGTGGAAGCCATTCGTACTCAGTTGTATGCTCTTTCCAGTCCGGTAGCAAATATAGGATTAGCTGATCTTGGAAATTTGGTAGCCCAAAATAACCGGGAAGCCTTGTATGAGATGGTGTCTTTTGTAGTGGGAACCCTTATAGAAGCGGGTAAGACCGTTATCATTCTTTCTCCCAGCCAGGATGTAGCCTTTGGTCAGTACCTGGCCTACTCAGACTACGGCAACGGCATACAGTATGTGCATGTAGACGCAGAACTGGATATGGATGAGCAGGAAGGTACTACCTTATCCAAGCGGTTCAATCAAAATATCTTCCAGCATAAACCCTCCTTTCTATTTGCCTATACAAACTTGGGGTACCAGCGCTACCTCGTATCAGAGGAAGAGCTTTCCTACCTCACTGCCAGCTATCATCAAGCCATCAGATACGGAGAGCTTCACCAACAAATAGAAGAGGCAGAACCTTACATACGTACTGCGGATATGCTGAGCTTTGATTTTTCTGCTATCAGAGCGGCAGAAGCCCCAGGAGCTATCCAACCTTCACCGGGAGGATTTTCTGCCATGGAAGCCTGTAGGATAGCCAGATATGCTGGACTAGCTTACCACCTGAGTAGCATCAGCATAACCTCTTATGTTCCCCAATTTGATTACCGCAACCAGGGAGCGCTCTTATCAGCCATGCTGGCCTGGTATTTCATGGAAGGCTACTATAACCGTTATGATGATTATCCGGATGAAGAAAGAAGCCAACTCCGTAGATATGCCGTAAAGCTACATGCTACGGTAGAAACCATTCATTTCTTTGAACACCTCAGAACCGGCAGATGGTGGATGGAAGTACCTTATCAGATTTCAGGGAAAGCTCCTTCAGGCCCAGGCATACTAGTCCCCTGTTCTAAAAAGGACTATGAATTTGCCAAGGGGGATGATATACCAGATAAGTGGTGG
>JBCDBC010000993.1:0-2786 GCA_039184535.1 Bacteroidota bacterium
GCCTTGTCTTCATGGGATGGCCCTACAGCTGTCTGGTACCCCTTACAGATATTCACCCAGCTTAAGGTTAGTCAGTTAGAAGGCATACCCATTATGCTGGAAGGAGAAAAGCAAGTTATGCCTAAGCTGGAAGCCATGGCCCAGAAAGTTTCTGGCAATGTGCAGTACATCAACTCTGAAGAACGCTTACGCATACATGCAGGAGGCGTATTTGCTTGCAACTTCCCCAATCATCTGTTCAAGATAGCCGCACAAATGGTCCCGGATCAGGTGGAGGAGGGATTTAGCATCTACAAACCCCTCATCATGGAGCTGCTGAAAAAGGCCTTTGAAGATGGACCTGAATTGTCGCAAACCGGACCGGCTATACGAGCAGATCATCCTACCTTGGAAAAACATATTGAGATGCTTGCCAAACATCCTGACTGGCAGCAGCTTTATAAAGATATGTCCAACATGATCAGACCGGATCTGGACCTGTAGGATAGGTTTTTCACGCGAAGTCGCTAAGCCGCAAAGAAAAGAGGAAAGCTTCAGAACCTGTATGTTTATTAACCGTTAACACTTGTAAAGTTGGTTTCCTCTCTCGTACCTTTTAGCTTGGAAAGCGCTACAATTTAGTGAAGCACTATACTCGGATTATCAGCATTCATGAGCCAGCAAGTCCCCGACCTCTTTAAAAATTTCTCTTTTAGAAAAGTCATGTGGCCCGTCATCATAGGACTGGTAGTAACCATTGCTATCATGTTTTATAATGACTTCACAGGTGAAGGAGAGCTGAGAAAGGGACTGTCTCAGATCGACTGGGCTAAGTTCAGCATAGGCTGGATGCTGATGGGCTTCCTCATGATGATTCTTCGGGATTTTGCCTACATCTGGAGAATACGCATACTCACCAATGGAGACCTGAGCTGGAGAAGAGCCTTTGATTTAATCATGCTATGGGAATTCTCCTCTGCCTTATCTCCCTCCATAGTAGGCGGATCTGCTGTAGCTATCTTTCTAATGAACAAGGAGAATATTTCTATAGGAAGAGGTACAGCCATCATCTTTCTGACCATTCTACTGGATGAGATTTTTTATCTACTTATCCTGCCTACGGTTCTTCTGTTTTTTGGCTATGATGTTATCTTCAAACCTGTTCCTACAGCCATTACCATTCCGTTCTGGACAGCCTATGTAGGGATCTTCATCTATACCATTTTCCTCATCATGGCACTCATAGTGTATCCCAAGGGGATTCACAGAGGCCTGAAAAAATTATTCCATACCCGCTTCTTCAAAAGATGGCAAAAGGGCGGGTATAAAATGGCAGATGATCTACTGGAAGCTTCCTATGAAATAAGGTCTAACAACTTCTGGTTTTGGCTGAAAGCTACCGCCAGTACATTATTAGCATGGGCTCCCCGTTACCTGGTACTAAACTGCGTAATAGCTGCATTTGCGGTAGATTCTCTTGGAATAGGTGAACATATCATCGCATTTGCGAGGCAAGCCATCATGTTCATCATGATGCTGGTCTCCCCTACTCCGGGTAGCTCGGGTGTAGCGGAGTATATGTTTACCCTCCTCCTGAGTGATTTTACCCCAAAAGGCATAAGTATTGCCCTCGCAGCTGTATGGCGACTCATCTCTTATTATCCCTATCTCCTGATAGGGGCTATTCTAGTTCCCCGCTGGATAAATAGGGTATATGGCGGGAAGAAACAATTAGAGAAAGAGGAGGCTGATCCAAAGGCAAATGAAGATCCCTCAGATTCGGATGAAGAAGAGGTATTATCTACTTCCAATCAGGAGGCCTGACATTATCTCCTTTTAAGTACGAATTCGTTTCCAAAGAAGAGGGGAATCTCTTATCTTCCTTTAAACCTACAATACGTCGAAATTTGGCAAATCAAGCAGTATATCCGGTCTCAGACCTTACTTTCAACAAAAACGAGGATCATAATAAAGAGCTCATTTGGCGGCTTTCTCAAAAGCTGAAAAAGATAAAAGAGGGCGGGGGTCCTAAATCCATAGAGAAACATCATAAAAAGGGCAAAATGACGGCCCGTGAAAGAATTAACTATCTACTGGATAGCAAGGATTCTTTTTTGGAAATAGGTGCGCTTACCGCAGATGGGATGTACAAAGAGTATGGAGGAGCACCTTCAGCAGGCGTAGTCACGGGTATAGGCAAGGTATCCGGAAGGCTTTGCATGATAGTAGCCAATGACGCTACTGTTAAGGCTGGGGCATGGTTCCCTATGACAGGGAAAAAGAACCTCCGAGCCCAGGAAATAGCCATGGAGAACCACCTCCCCATCATTTATCTGGTGGATAGTGCCGGCGTGTTTCTCCCCTTACAAGATGAAATCTTTCCTGATAAAGAACACTTTGGGAGAATTTTCAGAAATAACGCCATCATTAGCAGTAAGGGGATCCCCCAAATAGCCGCCATCATGGGCCCATGTGTAGCGGGTGGGGCATACCTACCCATCATGAGTGATGAGACCCTTATAGTAGAAGGAACAGGTTCAGTTTTTCTGGCAGGTCCTTATCTAGTAAGATCAGCTATAGGAGAGGATGTAGATGCAGAAACATTGGGAGGTGCCTCTACTCACAGTGAGATTTCCGGTGTTACTGACTACAAAATGCCAGATGATCAAAGCTGCCTGGATAAGATAAAATCGCTGGTAGAGAAGCTGGGGAACTTCCCTAAGGTGAACTTTAACCGAGTGAAGCCTAAAGAACCTGCCTATAAGGAAGAAGAAATTCTGGGTATTCTCCCGGATCAAAGAAGCAAA
>JBCDBC010000994.1:0-2786 GCA_039184535.1 Bacteroidota bacterium
ACCGTCTCAAAGTCTATCTGCTGAATTAGCTCGGCTTCTATCTTCAGGAGGGTATCATCAAATAACTGAGTGCTAACACCCCTATGGTATACAAAAGGGTAATCAGCATTAATCCTATGGTGGTAGGAAGTTTTAAAAAGCGAACATTGATATATCCAAAAATAGCAGCTAGAAATACCTGACCAGCAATGATTTCATACTAGCTCATGTAACTAGGCTAATTAGCGGCTCAAGAAGATTAAAACTAAGATTCCTTCTCACTTGTTAGCGCAAGCCATTAAAAAACCACAAATGCACAGATTTCGTGGGATACTAATCTGTGCATTCGTCATATATTTTTCCTTCTGTTACTCCTACTCATCCTTTAGACAGTCCACCGGATTGATGGAGGCAGCTCTAAGAGATTGTAAGCTCACGGTGGACCATGCTATCAGGAAGGTGAGGATGGTAGCTCCCAGAAAGTAACCGTAAGTCAGATCGATCTTATAGGCAAAGCCATTCAACCATTCTCTGGCGAGAAAATAACTAGCTGGCAGACCGATTAGAATTGCCACCAGAACCATTTTACTAAAGTCCATGGACAGTAAGTTGATGATTCGCCAGGGAGTAGCTCCCAGGATTTTCCTGATGCCTATTTCCTTGGTTCTGCGTTCTGCAGTGAAAGCAGCCAAGCCGAGTATCCCAAGGCACGATATCAGTATAGCCAGAAAAGTAAAGTATTTAGAAAGGTCTGCCACCCGCTGTTCTGCTTTATAGAAAGCCTGGTAATCTTCATCCATAAATTTATAATTCAGGCTAAAACCTGGATTTATTTCTTCATAAAAAGAGCTGAGATGAGTTAGGGTTTCTTGTTCCTTCCCTTGAACCAGGCGAGCCATAACATACTTAAGGTTTTGGGTACTCATATGGAAAAACACCATAGGCTTCACCTCTTCATGAAGAGATTCAAAGTGAAAGTCCTTCGTTACCCCTATGATTTTCCGGGTATTCCCCCACATGTCAATAGGCTTCCCAACTGCTTCTTCAGGAGTGAATCCCATCATAGCAATAGCAGCCTCATTAAACATGATGTCTACACTATCACTTCTATATTCTCTGGAAAAACTACGCCCACTTAGGACTTCAATTCCCATAGTCTCTACCCAATCAAACCCAATGCCGGCTAATTCTATCTTCCTATTATCATCTTCTGCTTTCCCCTCCCAGTTGATTCCTCCCCAGGAAGTCCAGGCAGAGCCCGTTAAATTATGAGAAGACACAGCTGAGTTAATGACCCCATTCTGCTTTCTTAACTCCTCTAAAAAAACATCTGGATCGTCCTTAACCTTCCCCTGTATATCAAATATGATCACCTGCTCCTTATCATAGCCAATATTTTGTGTCTGTACATACTTCATTTGCTGATAGACTACCCATACTGCTACTATAAGGATGAATGAGAGGGTAAACTGAAAAACGACCAAACCCCTTCTAAGCCATATCTCGCCAAAAGTAGTCTGTAACTTTCCTTTCAATATCTGTATAATGTCAAATTTAGATAAATACAGGGCAGGATAGCTACCAGCCAATAAACCTGTTCCCAGCGTAATCCCTACAATCGTCAAAAGGATCCCTATTTCTGTGGGAAATTGTAATTGCTTGTGCGTGATCTGGTTAAACTCAGGTAGAAAAATGAGTACCAGTATAGAAGCCAATAACAGTCCTAGTCCGGAAAGAATGAGAGATTCACCTAAATATTGGGAAATAAGGGAGAAACGACTGGCCCCTATGCTCTTTTTGACCCCGATCTCCTTCATCCTAACACTAGCTTTGGCTGTAGATAGGTTCATGAAGTTGATGCAAGCAATCAAGAGAATGAAAAGGGCTACCAGGGCAAACAGTCGAACATATTCTATTCTTCCACCTGTAATATGACCGTTTTCATACTTCCCATATAAAAAGTGCTCAGAGAATTTTTTGAGGAAAGGTTTACGGTTATCATTCTTATTATTTCTCTGTATAGCTAACTGAGAAATTTCTGTATTAAGTGATGCTACATCAGTTCCTTCTTTTACAATTACGTAGGTAAGAGGTCCGCCATTCCAGGTAGTGATCCAGGGCGCCAAATCTTTGTATAGCTCCACCGACATGGCAAAATCAAACTGAATACTAGAATTAGTAGGAACATCTTCGAAAACGCCTGTAATAATGAAGTTCCTCTCTTGCTGTAACCTAACTTCTTTCCCAATAAGGCCTATATGGGTATTAAATAGCTTTTCTGCTAGAGAGCGGGAAATGACGATACTATTCTTATCAGCCAGCACTAGATTCCTATTACCTTCTATCAAGGGGAAGGTGAAGATATTAAAGTAGTCTTCGCCTACGTACTGCCCCCTTGCAGTGGTACGTTTGTCTCCAACTGAAAGGGTTAGCCTATTAAAGTCATACCAATTAGATGGAATCACTGTAGTAGCATAGGCTATTTGAGGATACTCTGATTTCAGGATGTCTGCCAAAGGGCCAACAGATTCATGGGAAGTCTGAATCTCTCCGTCAAATATTTGATGCTGCATTGCCTGGTATAAATGAGCATCCTGCTCATGAAATTTATCAAAATTCCATTCATCCTGTATCCATAGGAGAATTAGAATAACACAAGCCAGCCCAGTAGACAGGCCTATGAGATTGATTAGAAATGAGCTCTTATTCCTCAAAAAGCCACGGTAGGTAATTAACAGATTGTGTTTTAACATAGCAGGTTGGATAAATTGGTTTGGAAAAAGAGGCTTTATAAGTGACGGTCTTAT
>JBCDBC010000995.1:0-2783 GCA_039184535.1 Bacteroidota bacterium
AGCTGGCCCGTTTCTATCATCTGCTTCAAGGCTTCATATACGGGCTTACTAAGATCAGTATGTTGTATCATAAACTTGCTTATTCGTATTTGAGGATGGCTATGCAAAAGGGAGAAGTAATGCGCTCATCCTTCCTAAATCCCATCCAGGCGCCACTTTTTTCTCGTACCTGTCCTTCATACAGTTCCCCATTTAGGGGATCCATCCAGGAAACGGAGACTTTCTTACCTTGAAGAACACCAATGCCACCAGCAATCATTTGCATATTCTCTGGGAGAAGAAAGAGGATCTCCTGTTCCTCTTTGTCATGCAAGGCATAGGTGGTAAAGCCCGATTGTAAAGGTTCAAGACGTTCAAAGTGATATTTCTCCATGAAATCCACTAACCTCTGGTACCAGTCCAGCCTAGGTTGATGTTCAGCTGGTAGCTTTTCAATATCATGCACCACTTCATACCAGGACGTATTTTGCCAGTAATAGGTAGAATAGGAGCCTGCGAATACACACTCATAATTTCTCCACAATCACTCCAGCGGATCGGCATAGGCACCCCAAAAAATGGCATGCATGGTCTGGTCGTAGCCTCCGTGTTCTATGTTGAATATGGGCTTGCTTGGGTACTTTTCAACAACTCCTCTCATGGAATTATACAGGTTAGGTACCCATTCCTGAATGGAGATAAAGTCTACCTTTTCAGGGAAGTTAGAACAGTATTGATAGTCGTGGACTGAAACAAGTCTTTTATGTGCATCCAGAGACCGTAATCTGTCTATCCTATCTGAGATATAGCTCATATCATTATGCCCATATCCCAGTGCTTCTTTAGAGATATCCCACACCAGGTTAGGGTATGCCTGATAGCGCTTGACAACATAATCGAAGTAGCGATTATCCTCTGGACTTCTTGCCTCCGGCCAGTTTACATTTTTATTCCAGACATAAATCATGAGGTGGGAGACCACATTCTTTTTGTTTAGGTATGCGATCACCCTATCCAAATGCTGGAAGAAGGGAATATTCAGTTCATCGAAATCGGGTTCTTCATTACTGCCGCCAAAGGGATAAACAGTAGGCTTTGCATAGTCATGTCGGGGATCTATTTTATCACGTTCTCCCCAGTTTGCATCATACGCATATACATTCATGACTACCTGATTAAAACCCCGACTACTAATGGTATTGATGATCTGCTTTGACTTAGGGATATCTTCCTGATTCTGCCAATCCAGTGCGAAGAGCCAGTCTAGTTCATAAGCCATCAGATAGTAGGGAGTACCATCAGCATAGGTAAAGCGTTGGGCATGTTCAGTCGAGAGTTGTATAGGACCTTTTTGGCCTGGAGCGACTTCAGATACTGTTAGTTCTCCTTTTTTACCATCAAGTTTTTTCAGCGCACTCTGAGTGGTATAGGTCCAACTCCCCACCTTTGGAGGGCTGAATCTGATGATCCATTCCTTAGCACCATTATAAAAACCAGGTACTGAGAGTTCTTCTCCTGATTCATGCGTGAATGTACAGTCAAAGCTTACGGCATGTGGATCTTCTTGTGAGACCTTAGCTTCAAATGCCAGGTCCACTACCTCCCACTGATGATACTCCTGCGCTTGTAATAGGTAGGAGAATGAAAGAATGGTTAAGAAAAAAGTTAGGCGTTTCATGGGTTGGATGGAAGTTGATAGGTTTGAGAGAGAATAAATTTATCGAAGGCAAAACCATCTTCTCGCATAGAGAATGTGATGGTATGTATTCCGGTATCTTCAATTTGTAGGAAGATTCGCTTTTCTTCTCCACAGTGATTTTCATCTGTACGCTGCTTACTTGCCCAGGTCCATTCGTTTTTCCCTTCACACCATTGCATGCGTTTACCTGAGTCCGGCCAGAGACCATCTATCCCTACATGAAGGCCATTATCTTCTGTGCCGGTAGAAAAGGCCCTCACCCAGACATAATACTTTCCTGGGGTAGTGAATTCTATCTCATATTCCAGGACACTAAGCCCTGGCTCCGGACTAAAATTTATACCGGGCTGTAGTTCATCATCATGTGTTACACGTGTATCCGGAAGGAGCTCTATAAAGCTACCTTGGCTGGCGGTAAGATGTTCCAGGGAGTCAGGATCATTTTGAGAACGAGTAGTTTCTGCGTCAGTGATGTACCAGTTTCTTAGGGTACTTTGACTTTGGCGATGAAAGGCCTCTGCTTCCACTTCTACAAACCCATCTTTTTCTACAAAAGGGGTTTGGAGGGAGAATAGAATGGAAATGATAAAAAGCAAGGTATGCATACTGGGTAGTTCTGATAGTCCTAGAAGCGAATTGGATTACAATTTTGTATTTTGTATTCAAAATTCAAAATCAAATATTGATTCTTCTCCAGAATGCCTGATTCATTTGATAGATAGGGCCTTACAACATTGTCTTACTGGGACTCTAACACAAAAACGGAAGCATGAAACATGCTCCCGATAGAATGCGGATTTTGATGATACTAAGTGAATTACTCCAAAGAAGGATGTCCCTTTACCTTACCTTTCACAGGCAGAAAGTCTATATCAGAATAATAGGATTTGCTACTGCTAATAGTTTCTCCTTTCAGGAAGGCGGGAATGGTATTATCAAAGGTTTCGAGATTCCATAAGACTTGATCATGTCCTGCATTTTCAATCTCTATATGATAGGCCTTGCTAAATCCTTTCATGGTTTCATTCACCTGTGCCTCGAGCAGGTTCGCCCTTTCCATCTGCGCGTCGCGCAGGTTTGCCCTTTCCATCTGCGCCCCGCGCAG
>JBCDBC010000996.1:0-2783 GCA_039184535.1 Bacteroidota bacterium
ACCTTGCTGAATCCCTGGCTCTGCATGAACTGAGTAGCTCTTCCACTCCTTCCACCAGAACGACAAATCATGACCACTTCCTTGTCTTTTAGGTCTTCCAGCTCCGCAAGCTTGGCTGGAAGGGTTCCCAGAGAGATTTTTTGAACGCCCTTCAGGTGCTGTTGCTCCCACTCATGTGGCTCTCTCACGTCTATCATGACAGGGGCTGTCCCGTCATCTAATCTGTCTGCTAGTTCACTTACACTAATGTCCATAGGGTTTGTATTGTGAAATGTTATTGTTCTTATTTTCCCCTCCTCGGAGGGGTTAGGGGTGGGTTTTTATTGTCTCTTTTCTTCCCACCTTTACAGCTTGGGGTTTGTTAAATCTAAAAATTCAGGTGCCCTAAGCTTATTTCAAATCAATAGCCAGAAAACCCTTCCGCTTCAACCCCGTTGCCCTTGAAAGTGCAACCACCCTGCAATCCAAATTGTAAGAGGATAGCAGCGCATCCACCTTTTAAGGGGATGTGAGCTTGTGGGAAGGGGTTTTATAGCTCATATTTTCTCTTTTTTCACCTTCGTAGCTTGGGGTTTAAACCCCAAGCCATTTCTCCTTTCCCACCGGAGGGATCTATCTACACATTAAACCTAAAATGCATAATGTCTCCATCCTCCACTACGTATTCCTTCCCTTCTATCGAAAGTTTACCGGCTTCTTTAACAGCCTGTTCGCTTTTGAAACTCATCAAGTCATCGTACTTCATTACCTCTGCACGTATAAACCCACGCTCAAAGTCAGTGTGAATGACACCTGCAGCCTGAGGGGCCTTGGTTCCTTCCGTAATGGTCCATGCACGTACTTCCTTCTCCCCTGCCGTAAAGTAGGTTTGCAATCCCAACAGGTCATAAGCCGCACGTATTAGCACATTCAGTCCCGGCTCGGTCAGTCCTACCGTTTCCAGTAGTTCTGTCTTCTCTTCAGGATCTTCAAACTCCATTAGCTGCTCTTCAAATGAGGCACAGATGATCATAATACCAGCATCCTCATCCTTGATATTCTCTTTGACAGCCTCCACATGCTTATTCCCATCAGGTAAGCTTCCCTCATCCACATTACAGACGTATAAGACCTTCTTATCTGTTAGCAGTCCCAGCTCTGCCATGAAATTATCTTCCTCCTCAGAACGATCCAGGGTACGTATGTTCTTTCCCTGAGAAACATGGTCCAGATACTTCTGCACAATGCCCACCTGCTTCATGGCTTCCTTATTGCCGCCCTTGGTCATCTTCTTGGTACGGTCCAGCTTACGCTCCAGTAACTCCATATCTTTCAACTGAAGCTCTGTATCTATGATGTCCTTATCTCTGACCGGATCTACGCCTCCCTCTACGTGTACGATGTTCTCATCATCAAAGCAGCGTAGCACATGCAAAATGGCCTGCGTCTCTCTGATGTTCCCCAGAAACTGGTTCCCTAAGCCTTCCCCTTTGGAAGCCCCTTTTACCAAGCCTGCGATATCCACTATCTGCACCACGGTGGGTACGGTGGATTTCGGATTGATCAGGCCGGTGATATTGTCCAGACGAGGGTCTGGTACGGGTACCATACCCACATTAGGTTCTATGGTACAGAAAGGGTAATTGGCAGATTCTGCCTTGGCACTGGAAAGCGAATTAAACAAGGTAGACTTCCCTACATTTGGAAGACCTACGATCCCACATTTAAATCCCATCGGTTACATTTTTATTCTTGCGGCGCAAAAATACAATAATTCCCGACTTTTTGCTGGCTTTTGGAAAAGGGTTTTTGGGTATTTAGGTATTGACTCAGATCATGGGATTTTATTCCACTCCTTGGAGAGGCGAGGGGTGGGTTGGTTTGTCGGTCAAGATCATGATCTTGACCTAACGGCAACTGTCTTTTACTCCTTCTCTGCTAACTTTTCAAGCGGAGATTTCCCTAGCCAGCTGATGGTATTATGTCTATCAGTCTCATAGTTAGCCCAGCATTCTTTCCCGTCCTTTTCTGCATATAGGCGTGTATGCTTTTGGTAGCTCTTGGCCCTGAGGAAGGTCAGTCCATGCGCTTCACAATACTTCTTACCAGCCTGTCTATTCTGATACTTAATCCGTGCATCCCATGACCAAAAGATGGTTGGGAGAATGATAGCTAGTGAAAGAAAGAGGTACCAGAATAGCATAGGAAATGTTATTAAGATCATCGGCCCAGATTAGTCCGTTGGTCCAGATCATGATCTGGACCTGCCATACGATAATAAGGATTAAAGGTAGTCCCTTACAAGCTCATTCAGGTGTAAGAAATGACAATTGTAATGGCCAGTAACCATGGAAGTCTAAGCTTCTTATAGCGAGAATTCAACCTTTGGCAGTAAGAAATAGTTCCCTTGCTACGATATTTTGACAAAGGATAGCACTTCTTACTATCTTACCTTATCAACCCAAAGCCTTGCCTGTGAACATCAAACGTATAAATGCTCTCATTGCAGATAATGACCTTTTGGAAGCCATCAAAGTCCTGGAAGATGAAAATATCTCTAAGGACGACAGAAATACACTCCTAAACTTAAAAAGAAGTTTAAGCGCTCTGGATACAGCCAAGCAAAAGGGAACAATTAATCAAGTAGATGCCAGACAAGAAAGAAATGAAATAGGAGATAGATTAATTGATATTGTCAGTAAGTACGAAGGTTCCACTACTGAACAAACAAAAGGCCCCGTCATAGTAGGGCTACGTGCTTATAAAAAAGAAAATGCTAGTGTCTTCGAAAAACTACAAAGAAA
>JBCDBC010000997.1:0-2783 GCA_039184535.1 Bacteroidota bacterium
GGAGAATAGTTCAGGAGTTCTCCTATGATCCCCAAGATTCTACAGGCCTCAGTAGTAACATTATTTATGATGTTATCCAGGATGCCCAGGATCTTATTTGGATCAGTAGCTTCGGCGGAGGTTTATCTAAGTATGACCCCGTGAGTGAACAATTTACTCACTACAAACATGATCCTGAAGATCCCCATTCTATCAGTGAAAATAATTTGATCCGTACGTATGAAGATTCTCAACAAAGACTGTGGATTAGTACGGTTAATCAAGGGCTTAACCTTTACAGAAGAGAGAGCAATGACTTCCAGCGTTGGAATGAAAATGGGTTGCTTTTTCCACGGCCAGTCATAGAAGGAAATGATGGAAATATATGGGTTGGCTCGACCTCAGGAGAGGGATTGTATAAAATACATCCGGAGACGGGAGAACTTAGCTATTTTAATAAGCAGGATGGATTGGCAAGTGAAAACGTCTTTTCAATTGCTTTAGACAAGAGAGGGGATCTCTGGATGCCTACTGAGTCTGGCTTAACCAGGTTTGATCCTCAAACAGAAACCTCAACCGTCTTCGATAAGGATGACGGCTTCGGGAGTCTAGCGAATGAAAATGAGCAGTTTTTCTTCCAGCCCACTTTATCAGAGAAGGGAGATATATGGTTCCATAGCAGGACCAGACTTTATCGAATTCAACCTGAAAAACTCCTTACCAAAGATCCTACCCTCCCACGGGTACTTATCAGTGGGTTAACCATTGGAGATGAGCACATTGAAACGGCTGGACATGCCCTTCTGGAAGATCATATTTCCCGCACTTCCTCTCTCTCCCTGGCTCATGATCAGAATGAACTGACATTCGAATTTGTAGGCCTGCACTTTGCTCATGCGGAAGAGAATCTGTACTCCTACAAACTTGAAGGGGTAGATGAGGACTGGACTACTCCAACCTATGAGAGACGTGCGCGCTATCCCAATCTTCCGCCGGGAAGCTATACTTTTCAGGTTCGCGCCAGTAACGCTGATGGGCTGTGGAATGAAGAAGGAGCTAGTCTGAAAATCACTATTTCAAGAGCTTGGTGGGAAACCCCCTTTGCGTATGCTATCTACCTAGCATTATTTGGCCTGGGGATATGGTACTTGGTGAAATGGCGTACACGTAAGCAAGAAGAAAAAATCAGACAGGGAGAAGAAGACTTAGCCAAAGAACGGGAGCTTACTGAGCAGTTAACCTCCCTTGATCGCTTGAAAGATCAGTTCATTGCGAATACTTCTCATGAGCTCAGGACTCCTCTTAACGGGATTATGGGGCTTTCAGAAGGGATCTATGACAGAACCACCAATACGACGGATAAGGAAGACCTATCTCTGATCATTTCTTCCAGTAGGCGATTGCACAGCTTGGTAGATGACTTACTGGACTTCTCTAAACTAAAGAATGCAGAATTTGATATACAGAAAGTTCCTACAGACTTATCCAGTGTGGTAGACCTGGTACTTCGCATGAGTGAGCCGAGCGCCAAGAAAAATAAGGTAAGCTTACATAAGGTCATTCCTGTCTCCTTACCTGCTGTGAGTGCTGACCCACAAAGACTACAACAGATTTTTTACAACCTCTTAGGTAATGCCATCAAGTTTACCAAAGATGGCGAAGTTAAAGTTGTGGCAGAGGTAGCGGAGGAAAAGGTGAAAATTAGCATTTCAGATACGGGAATAGGGATACCCGAAGATAAGCAGAAGGTTATTTTTGAGGAGTTTCAGCAGGCTGACGGATCTACTGCCCGTCAATTCGGAGGAACAGGTTTAGGTTTATCCATCACAAAACAACTTGTGAACCTTCATGGTGGAGAGATAGGGGTAGATAGTAAAGTGGGGGAGGGGAGTACTTTTTGGTTTACGCTAGATGCTTCTGATGAAGAAGGAATCTCCATTATGTCAGCTGATGACCAGAAGAGCTTTTTGTCGGTAGCTGTAGACGGAAGCCTTCAGGATGCTGAAGCAGAAAAAGCTTTGGAAAGTCCAGCATCTTCAGCCCCAACAGTTCCTTTGACCATGTCAAGTTCAAAGGAATTGCGAATTCTCATTGTAGATGATGAGCCGGTAAATCAGCGGGTAATGAAGAGTCATTTGGGAGATTCCCACTTCTTTCTGGCTTTCGCGGATGATGGACCTGCTGCCCTAAAAATCATTGAAGAATCTCCCCTCTTTGACCTTGTATTGCTGGATGTGATGATGCCTAATATGTCAGGCTATGAGGTATGTAAGCAGCTTCGTGAGCAGTACCTACCTTCCGAGCTACCCGTCATTATGGTGACAGCCAAGAACCAGGTGGATGATCTGGTGCAGGGGCTGAAGGAAGGGGCTAATGATTATCTGGCAAAGCCTTTTTCCAAGCAGGAATTGCTGGCCCGCATCAAAACCCAGCTTGACCTTAACCATATTTTCAGTATTGCTGGAAGGTTTATCCCTAATGAATTTATCCGTACCCTGGGACATGAGCGCCTGACAGATGTGCAGCTAGGCGATTTAGTGGAGCGTAAGGTAAGTGTCTTGTTCACGGACATACGGAACTATACCACTCTCTCTGAAACTATGTCTCCAGAGGATAACTTCTACTTTATCAATGGATACACCAACAGGATGGGGCCTATCATTAAAGAATATCGAGGATTTGTAAATCAGTATCTGGGGGATGGGATCATGGCTATTTTTCAACATGAAGTAGATGATGCCCTTAAAGCTATGATTGGGATGCAGGATAAGTTGAGAGAATATAATGAAGAAAGAAGGCAGAAA
>JBCDBC010000998.1:0-2783 GCA_039184535.1 Bacteroidota bacterium
GTATACGCTAAAAGCACCCTTTAGTGGGGTCGTAACTGAATCAAATATCTTTGAAGGAACCCTCGTAAGAACTGGCCAGAAGCTGGGAGAATTTATTAATCCCTACGTCTATGAACTGGAAGCAGCAGTAGATGTGAATGATACAGAATTTTTAAGAGTAGGAGATCAGGTTACCCTTAGCTCAAATGATTTAGCAGGCGAGTGGAAAGGAAGAGTAAGCAGAATTAGCGACCGTATAGATCCTAATACTCAAACCCTCAGAGTGTTTATCACTACTTCAGGAAAGCAACTGAAGGAAGGAATGTATCTGAATGCTTCCGTTAAGGGCCGCATAGTCAAAGATGCACTAGAAATCTCACGTGCCCTTCTGGTGGATGATACAAAGGTATATGTAGTGATGGATTCCGTCATGAAGCTTCACACCATTGACCCAGTATACTACAGTGCAAATACTGCCATCGTTAAGGGACTTCCAGAAGGGACTACCCTGGTTAACGAGAGTGTTATTGGTGCATATGAAGGCTTGAAAGTAGGAACGTATTAATCCCAATCAACCTAAGGAAACATAATGAAAAGATTAATTTCATATTTCATCAAGTATCCCATCTCAGCAGATGTTCTTGTCATTATTCTCCTGCTATTTGGATACTTCGGTCTGAATGGGATGAGAAGTACATTCTTCCCAGAGAATGAGACTAAGCTGATTGCAGTAAGGACCGTATATCCTGGAGCCTCACCAGAAGAGGTAGAGGAAGGGATAGTTATCAAAATAGAAGATAACCTAAAGGGCCTGACGGGAATTGAAAGAATTACTTCTGTTTCTCAGGAAAACCTGGGAAGTGTGATCGTAGAGATAAAAAGAGGGTATGACATAGATCTGCTAGTACAGGATGTCAAGAACTCAGTAGATGAGATAAATACCTTTCCAGATGGAATGGAATCTCCTGTAGTATACAAGCAGGAAGTGCTTACAGTAGCATTAAATTTTGCCATTAGTGGAGAAACAGACTTGAAAACCCTCAAGCAATTTGCCAGAAAAATAGAAAGTGATCTATTAGCTAAGGACGGAATCTCTAAAGTAAATCTAACAGGTTTCCCAGAGGAAGAAATTGAGATTAGTGTAAGAGAGTCAGACCTGAGAGCCTATAATCTCACCTTTGATCAGGTAGCAAGAGCTGTCCAGGGATCTAACATAGAATTGACAGGCGGTACGATAAAGGCTGAGAATGAAGAACTTCTCATTAGAGCTGACTCAAAAGGCTATTATGCCAATGAGTTCAAAGACTTAATCGTAGCAACTGCTCCAGATGGAAGAAGGGTGTATTTGGAAGATATCGCCAGTATAGAAGATCGATGGGAAGACACCCCAAATCGGGTATATATCAATGGGAATCCTGCAGTAGCAGTCAATGTCAGTAATACCATAGATGAGAATCTACTGGATATATCCGGTATGGTTCAGGAATACATTGGAGAGTTTAATGAAGAGAATGAAATCGTGCAAGCGGTCATCATCAATGATGGCTCAGAAGTACTCAACCAGCGTATTGAACTCCTGACAGAAAACGGCCTACTTGGATTTGCCCTCGTTATTTTCTTCCTGGCATTATTTCTCAAGGTAAGGTTGGCGTTCTGGGTAGCTGTGGCTATTCCAGTATCATTCATGGGGATGTTCCTTGTGGGATATATGCTTGGAGTTACCATTAATGTCATCTCCTTGTTTGGGATGATACTGGTAATTGGGATACTGGTAGATGATGGGATTGTGATTGGAGAGAATATCTACCGGAGATGGGAAAACGGAGAAGACAGGTATACAGCTGCCATTAATGGAACCTTAGAGGTCCTACCTGCTGTCTTAGGAGCCATTTTGACTACCATGATAGCCTTTGGGAGTTTCATATTTCTGGAAGGAATCACCGGAGACTTCTTCTCAGAAATGGCTATAGTGGTAATTCTCACTCTTGCATTCTCCCTAATTGAAGGGGCCTTTATCTTACCTGCACATATTTCCCATTCAAAGGACTTAGAGAGAGAAGATACTGAAGCTGAACCTAAGAAAGGATTTTTTGCCCCCATTCAAAGAGGTCTAGGAAAATTCCAACAAGCCCTTTGGGATTTCCTGGATTGGGTAAAAAATAAGTTATATGCCCCTGCTTTAAGGTTTTTCATGCGAAATGCCTTTCTAGGAGTAGCATTACCATTCGCCTTACTACTTATCTCATTTGGGATGATAGGTGGAGGATTCGTTAAGACTACCTTTTTCCCGGTAGTAGAAAATGATTATGTAACAGTAAATCTTAAGCTCCCTTCAGGTACGAGAGAGCATATAACAGAAAAATGGCTTGATAACATAGAAGAAGGGATTTGGCGAGCAAATGAAAAAATGAAGGCTGAACGTGCTGACGGAAAGGATGTGGTGCTATTAGTCAACAAAAATCTAGGCCCCACTACCTATGAAGGGACAGTATTGATCAGGTTGCTAGATACGGAGACCCGCAATTCATCTACTTTGGTCATGAGTGATGCTTTCAGGAATGAGATAGGTCCTATTCCAGAAGCGGAAAATTTGACCTACAGTGTAGCCACTCCTTTCGGAAAACCTGTATCTGTGGCCTTAATGTCAGATGATTTAGATATTCTGGATCAGGCGGTGAATGAATTCAAAGAAGAACTGGGTAAGCTCTCAGACCTACGAGATATTACAGACAGTAATCAAGAGGGATTACGAGAAGTAAACATCAAACTTAATGAAAAGGCTCTCCTTCTGGGATTAAACGAAC
>JBCDBC010000999.1:0-2782 GCA_039184535.1 Bacteroidota bacterium
TCAAGGACTTAGAAGGTTGCAGTTGAAGAAAGAGTGATAAAAAGATTCTTATTGAACTTCGCCAGTTTAGCTACTTTTCCATGTTACAGTTATCTCCTACTGATCTCTGATTATCAGTCTTTTAGACCAATTTCTTTTTAGGCTGAGCGATTAGGTTATTGGGAATAATTGTAACATTTAGATTCAGAAAGTTTTCTGAATTGGTCAGCATATTAACCTAAACTCTCTCAAATTATAGCGGCTCTTTTGTAACAAGTTCTATTTTGAGAGAGCTGATTACCAAAGGTTTAGCATAAATAGCTTATAATCTTCACGAAAAAATCATTCTCATGTTACAACAATCATTTTGAGGTATCTGATTTTCAGCTTCTTAGGTGAATACAGAAGAGCAAATGCCCTTCTCCTGCCAGCCCAAACTCACCTAATAAATTAACAATCAAATACTTAACCCATCCCCTTGAGTCAAAGTCCTCTTAGACGTGACGTCTGTGGGTTTTTCTTACGGGTTTCGGTAGTAAAAGATAGGGAGTTGGAAAGCGAAACTTCTGAGGAGAATCTACTGATTCGGTTGACGTGAAATCAGTAGAAAGTCTCCAAAGATCATTCGCTGATTTTACACTCTCTTGCGACAGAAAAATTTATACAAAAGGGAATGACACAAGTCACTTTTAATGACACTAAGTTTGAAAATGAAATGTAAGTGTCAAAGAGAATGACACATGTATGGAGAGTGTTTTCTACTCTACTCCAAATATCTCCTGCAAATCCAGCTCAAATTCTGGAAGTACCTCCCCACCCGATAACACCTGGGTAAAAGAAATCTCCTGACGAGCTTCAGAAGGATGGTAAATGTAGCTGAGTCTATTCTGTGGATCAATGAGCCAGCCAAGTCGGACGCCATTAGAAAGCCAGTTACTCATCTTCTTATCAGCCTCCTGGAGACTATCGTTTGGAGACATAAGTTCTATCACAAAGTCTGGACAGATCTTCATAAAGCCCTTAGCATCCTTGGGGTCAACTTCTTTTAAACGTTCATGACTGATCCATGCAATGTCAGGTGCTCGCATGGAGCCATCAGGTAGCAGATATCCTCCATTAGATTCTGATATTCTTCCCAGCTTATGTTTCCTATTCCAAATGCCTAATTCAAATCCTATATCGTAATTGTAAAAGCTGGTTTCAGTACCTGTGGGAGACATAATAAATAGTTGGCCGTATGCGTCTCTTTCAATACGCAATTCCTTATTCGCTATACAAAATTCGTACAGTTGATCATCTGTGAAAGGTTCTACTACAGTTAGATTTAAAGGAATACGCATAGAAATGCTCTTTAATACCTGCTTAACATACAACTTATAGGAGGTATACGCAAAGGAAGAAGAAAAGCTGACTTACTTCCTATTAAGTACAAGTTTTAAATCCGTGCGCAAATGGTGTGCAAATGAAAAAAACACTTATCTCAATTTTGAGATAAGTGCTTGATATTCAGTGTACACTCGGAAGGATTCGAACCCTCAACCTCCTGATCCGTAGTCAGGTGCTCTATCCAGTTGAGCTACGAGTGCATGTCTCTGTATATGTCCCAACTATTCTGAAGGGACTGCAAAGATAGAAAAAAAAGTATTTCAGCAAATGGGAAATGACATTTTTTAGATAGGAACATGCTGGAGCAAGGATTCCACACACTGATCGGTGCTGATTTCCTCTGCCTCCGCCTCAAAATTGAGAATAATCCTATGTCCCAACACTTCCTGTGCGATGGCTTTCACATCCTCTGGTAAGGCATAAGAACGCCCGTTTAGGAACGCGTGTGCCCTAGCGCCCAGGTGTAGGGCCATGGTAGCTCTCGGGGATGCGCCGAACTCTATATACTCGGCCAGGTCATGCAAGCCATACTGGCCGGGATCCCGACTGGCCATGACTAAATGAACTATATAATCCTCTAGCTGCTCTGCTACCTGAATCTGGTCTATGAGCTTACGGATCTCTAATATGTCTGATCTCTTAAGAATGGGCTTTACACCAGGTAGCATACCCGTCCTGGCCATTCTCCTCATGATCTCTTTCTCCTCACTAAATCCCGGATATCCCACCTTTACCCTCAGCATAAATCTATCGATCTGAGCTTCCGGCAGGGCGTAGGTTCCCTCCTGGTCTATAGGGTTCTGAGTGGCTAGCACAAGGAAGGGTTCTTCCAGGGGAAAGGTAGTCCCTCCTATAGAAACCTGCTTCTCCTGCATGGCCTCCAGTAAAGCCGACTGCACTTTGGCAGGTGCTCGGTTAATTTCATCTGCCAGGATGAGGTGGGCAAATACAGGCCCTTTCTTGATTTCAAATGTACCCGTGGACTGGTGGAATATTTCCGTTCCTACCACATCGGCAGGAAGCATGTCTGGTGTGAACTGGATCCGACTGAACTGTACGGCCAGGGTCTCTGCCAGGGTACGTACGGTGAGCGTCTTTGCGAGGCCCGGGACCCCTTCCAATAGGATATGGCCATTGGTAAATAGACCTATCAACAGGCGGGAGACCATCTGCTCCTGCCCTATCACTACCTTACTGACTTCATCTCTTACAGCAGAGATCTTTCTAAACAAGGCATCCCCTCCCATTAGTTCTAAGGTCGCGGGTTTGTTTTGCATGCTCATTGAAAACTAGCTCTTTTCTTCCCCTGAGAAATTTGAAATTCTTTATCCCTATTTGCTCTAACATATATTGATCCCTGAAAATTGTATAATCTCTCTATTTTCTATATGTCAGAACACATATAAATTGTAGATAA
>JBCDBC010001000.1:0-2777 GCA_039184535.1 Bacteroidota bacterium
AACTCCTTGCTATCTCAGATTTTGCTACCTAAACTGATATCCGCTAGATCATACACCCAAGCATCCTTCTACCAAAATCTGAGACAGAATTGCTTTTATGCCTTCTGTCAACTCTGTCAAAGTAGTTCCTGACTCTGACACTCATAGGGAAGCCCTAACAGACCATTTTCTTACCCAACATCTTGGGCCACCTTACGCGTAAGCGAGTCAGAGAAAGTCCAGACCTGCCCAGGAAATACACTCCACAGGAGGAAGATTTCCGCAGGCAGCCTTAGGGAAGTCTTGACTTTCTTTGGGAGCGGACGACCTTTGCCTAAAAGGTGTTGGGAAGTGAACAGATAAATCTACTGAGATGCAGTAAAGAGAGATTTGTAGGAGGGGTAAGGGTGCTACAAATAGTTATACATAGTCAAGTTAAACTATTAAAAAAGATAGCCTAATCTATGGAATACTAACTTCTACTTGGTATTACCTAGTAATTTTTTTGTTATCAAATGTTACATTCTCTATTGAAGCCGCATAGGGAAATAGGTTAACTAATCTATTTCAACTATGAAACCAAAAACTAATTTACTTTATCTCTTATCGTTTCTTTTTCTGTTAAGCAGTCAATCCGGATTGTCTCAGGAAGCAGCTAAACCCATAACCTATAGTCCCGCATCACAGTTTGAACAAATCAAGTCTATGGCAAAAGGTCGTAGCCTGAAAATGTCTCAGGTCAGGGGAGGAGAAGATGCACTCCTGAATGCAACATTAAGGAAAGGAGATGAGGAAGCATTAGCCCTCTTTGTGAAGAATAGATACATTAATGTGAATAAAGAAGTAACAGAAGAAGGGTGGACCTACCTGGAAGTGGCCGCTAAAGGTGAACCTGTAAGGTACCAAGATGCTAGAATGTTGATAAAGCATGATACTAAAACGGATAAGACAGCCTTGGGTATTCATGCCATAGATTGTAGGGATGCCAAGCTGATTGGCATTATAGACACCTATGCAAATGTAAATCGACTATGCTTTCATGCTGCCAAAATTAATAGTACTGAAATCTTTAACCAGTTAGTTTCTGATGGCTTGAGACCTTGGGACAATCGGATCCTGTATACGGCTATTGAAAATTTGAATGAGAGTATCATCAGAGTTTGCCTATCGGAGTTTTCTATGGATGCACTTGGAGGACTTGAGTACGCAATAGAAAAAGGAGAAAGAAGTATCATTAAGCTAATTATACCTCATGCTGGAGCTACTGTATCTGCTAAATACCTAATTGACTATAATTACCTGGATATCTTGAAGGATATCATTTCCATGGATGTGGATATGGAAGAGATTTTAGTGTATGCTTATACAAAAGGAAATACTGCTGCTGTTTCCTTTCTATTACAGGAAGAGGCTAACCCTAACGTGATCTTGGAGTCTGTCATTAAAGAAAGAGATGAACTATTATTGGAGAAGCTCTATAGTAAGTATGGAGGAAACCCTGACTTGGGTCTATCTTACTCAATAGAATTTGAAAATGTAAGGGCAGCAGCAATTTCTATTGATTTTGAAGCTAAAGTAGCTGTGCCTTCTTACCTCAAATTGAGTGTTGAGAAAGGTAATATTTCGCTTGTTAGACTCCTGGTAGAGAACGGTTCTGATCCACAAAATGGCTTAATGCAGGCAATCAGTTCAGAATGGTTGGATATCCTGAATTACCTGATTTCACAAGGAGGAGATATCAAACCCGCTAAATTCATTGAATTAGCATGCTCAAATGGCAATATGAAGATAGTAGAACTGTTAGTGAAAAACGGTTCAAATCCTCAGGAAGGTATTAATAATGCCGTGGCAAATAATCATGTTGAGGTCCTTGATTATTTGATAGAAGAGGGAGCAAATGTCAAAGAAGATAAATTCCTTCTTTGCGCAATAAAGAATGGTTTTGTAAGAGTAGTAGATCTTCTACTAAGAAATCAGGCCAACCCTAATCCCGGCTTACTCCCAGCAGTAACTTCAGGTCAATTTCAGATAGTAAAGCTATTGCTGAATGCAGGTGGGGATGCTACAGATCCAATACTCATAGAGACAGCTGTTAAAGGAAATCAAGTGGATATTACTTCAGAACTCCTTTCTGCTGGTGCTAACGCCAACTTATCAGGATTACTTAGCACTTCTGTGGAGAATAATTGGGTGGAGATGACCACCTTATTATTAGAAAACGGAGCAGATGCTACCCCAATAGAACTTATACAGCTAAGTGTCCACAATAATTGGGTGGAATTAACCAGAACTTTACTGGAAGCAGGTGCAGATGCAAAGCCTCCTCAATTGTTACAAAAGGCAGTTCAGGAAAACTGGGTACAAATGGCATCTACTCTGATTAAAGGTGGAGCAGACCCTAAACCTTATGAGTTGATTCACCTTTCAGTAGAGGAGAATCGTGAGGAAATGGTAAAGGTTCTATTGGAAGCGGGAGCAGATGCAAGTGAACCGGATTTAGTGGCTATAGCAGTAAAGAACGAGTATGTTTCTATTCTTGCACTATTGACTAAACATGGTGGAGATGTTACAAATGGGAAATTTCTTGCAGAGGCAGTTGCGTCATCTAATTACGAGTTAACTAAACTTATTTTAGATCAAAATGGGGATGTAAGTTATACATATGGGAATAAGCAGTCTTTACTTCATAGGGCAGTCTTTAACAGAGATTTAGCTATTGTAGAGCTACTAGCTACCCATCCTGAAATTAAAATTGATGCCCTAGATCATAGGGGAAATACGCCCTTACATTTAGCTGC
>JBCDBC010001001.1:0-2774 GCA_039184535.1 Bacteroidota bacterium
CGGAGAAAGAAGAGTTCAATGATTTTATCGACTATGTAGTCAAGCAGCTAAGCCCGGCAGATACCAGCATGGGATTTTTTCATACCAATCTTAATGTGGGAAGGATGATTCCTGCTAATCAAGCTATAGAGCTAATAGGCACCACTGATGGGAAGAGTTCCACTTCTGTAAAGCTGAGAAGTTTACTTGCAGGAAAGGGCTTTCAGTACGAACTAACGTATAGGTCTATTTATGGAGATGAATGGGTAGTAACTAATGAATCTCCCATCCCTATAGAAAAATAGCTTCTTCCAGTATACGCTATCTATAAGCCTATAGAGTTCAGGATAAAGGTATAGAGATAGTTTCTATTGGTAATCTGCTGTTCTGTGCTTTGGCCCGTCCCATGACCTGAATCGTAGTTTACATACAGCATCACGGGGTTTTTCTGCCCCGGATTATTCTGCAAAGCTGCTACATACTTTTTGGCGTGTAAGGGATCTACCCGAGAATCGTTCTCCCCAGCCGTTACCAGCATAGTGGGTAGATTTACGCCCATTCGGATGTTGTGATAAGAAGAATAAGTGAGAATATTCCGAAAGTCTTCTTCCTTCTCAGGATCACCGTATTCTGGTACCCAAAATTTTCCGATCAGGAATTTAGGGTAGCGAATCATGTCTATTAATGGAACCGCACAAACCACAGCAGTACATAAGTCAGGCCGCTGGTTAATGACGGCACTTACCAATAGTCCACCATTACTTCCACCATAAATACACAACTTATCTCTGCTGGTATAGCCCTCTTGCACCAGATAATCCGCTACGGCAATGAAGTCATCAAAGGTATTCTGTTTCTTCTCCATCTTACCGTTTTCATGCCAGCTCTCTCCGTACTCATCTCCCCCTCTGATACCTGCCATGACAAATAAACCTCCCTTCTGTGTAATGAGAGAATTGAGCCCCGCAAAAGAAGGAGTGATTCCAGAATTGAAGCCGCCGTATCCGTAAAGTAAACAGGGTACAGGATTTTCTGCTATCCAGTCTTTATGATGGTAAATGAGAATGGGTACTTTGGTGCCATCTTTAGAGGGAACAAACTCCAGCCTCATCTCTAGCTCAGCCGTGTCTATGGGAGAATCCTGCTCAAAAAACAACTCCCAATCTAGCACTTCCTTCATCAAAGAAGCAGTTTCCAGGCTATACATGCGGTAAGGCGTAGACGCACTGGAAAGGGCCAGATAAATCTTGTTGCTATGCTCATGAAATCCTACGGACCAGACATTCCCAACTTCAGGTAACTGTAGCTCCTTGATAAAGTTTCCCTCAAGGTCATACATCTTCACCCTGGTAAACAGATCTTTCTTATCTACCAACAATAAATGCTCATTAGTGATGGTATAGCTAGAAATGACGGTATCCCCTTCAGGTATAAACTCTTCCCAATCCTTAAATTCTGGCTTATCTATAGAAGCCAGCATGATCTTAAAGTTAGGCGCTTCATGGTTGGTGTAGATGTACAGCCTATCCCCCACAGCATAGGGTGAAGCATCATACTTATCAGAACCATAGATTTCTATAGGAGAATCTTCCTTTCCTATGGAGTGTACTTGGATGGACTGGGTAGCCGAAAAATTATACTGTTTTCTAATGGTTAGGTCGGCTCTTCTGGAATCCCCCGCAGTGAGGAAATCTCCCGGTTTGGCGGGACTCCCTAAATACTCCGCTTCAGCAAAATCAGTCCCCGGCTGATATTTCCATAGCTTCCACTTATTCTCTTCACTTAAATCACCCTTGGGTCTGGTGGTACAGTAAACACGCTCTCCATCCTTAGTCCACGAACCGCTCCCCGTCATACCTTCAATGGGTTCAAATAGCTTCTTCCCACTTTGGGTATCCACAAAATGTAGGGTAGCTATTTCGGCTCCTGCAAGTTGGACAGCCACGACGGCCTTGTCTCCTTTTTGGGTATACCATACGGCTTGAATAGAGGATTTTCCGCTTGGGTCCAGTTCTTCAGGATCAAACAGCAATTGCTCCTCATCTCCCAGGAGGGTAAACAGCTTAGCCTGATTCTCTCCTTTCTTTTTTCTGGTGAAAAATTTCCTGTCTTCTACTAGTCGCAAGGGAGATATGATGTCCCTATTGGTATAGGCTTCTATTTCATCTCTCAATCCTTCTACTTCTGGAAAGTACTTATCGAGGTAATCCAGAGTCGTTTGATGCTGTGCCTTTGTCCAGGCTTTCACTTCCTCGGATTCTTTATCTTCCAGCCATCTGTAAAGATCTGTCAGGGTAGTCCCATGGTAAGTATCTTCTACCCCATCTATCCTCGTAGCTGGAGGAGTAAATGAAGACGTGTCAAGTGAATGATTGGTAGGTGTCAAGGTGTAAAAAGAATGAGTAATTGATACTAATGGGTGGAGAAAGAACTAAATCAGAGAATGCCTATGAGCTTTTCTCAAAGACCCCTATCCATCTTAGGTAACAAGAAGGGTCCACTTCTCTGAAATTCTGAACTCTATATAAGGTCAACTCTAATGTAGGCGCCTCTTTGAGAATACGTCTATTAAGCGCCTTAGGATCATAATGTCTGGAGAAATGCTGATACCAGCCACTATACCTCAGCTCTGCCAATGGGTCCAACTTAGGATTGTGCTGCTTAATCAGGTTGAAGGCCGGATCTACGTGTATAGTGTAGGTATGCGCCAGGTAGAAAGGGAGTATGACTGCCCGTCCTCCCGGCTTTAGGACTCGTTCCAGTTTCTGATACGGAATTCTTTCAGGAACTGGAAC
>JBCDBC010001002.1:0-2771 GCA_039184535.1 Bacteroidota bacterium
AAGACCCGTAGCGTATCCATTTTCAGAAAAAATATCGGCAATAGTGGTTAACTCTGGTCGCAATAAGGTCCTTCCACTGCTAACGTTGATAGCGCCATTTCTAAAGGCATCTAATCCAGTTAAGAGCTGCCCCCTAGTAGGTGTGCACATAGGAGCCACGTGAAAATCCGTAAACTGTATCCCCTCCTTGGCCAACCTATCAATATTAGGCGTATGGGTAACAGGGTTTCCATTAAAAGAGAACTCACCATAGCCCTGATCGTCAGTCATTACTACTATGACATTTGGGGAAGTTTTTTCCTCCTGCTCGGCTGGCGTACAGGCCACTAACATTATGCCAACAAAAAAAGGGACAATCGCTTTCATAATATTCTGCTTCGTTTTTCACAAAAAATCCGTCATATGCTTTATCTCAATGGTTTCCACTACTCAGATGAGTTCAATGGACCTCCCCCTCAAATAGATGCTAAAAATGCTCCCTCATACTGGTAAGGGTTTGGAAGGGGTATACCGGATCTGACAGACGGTTACTTGAGAGCTTGTAGACTGAAATCAGAATGGGCAATCCCCTACTCTATGGGGATGGCAATTTTATAAGGAGCATAGGCTTCCGGTGAGGCTAGTGCGGTTTCAGAAAACCATTCTATATAAGGGCCCTCTCTCAGCTGCTTTCCTTCGGATTTGAGCACCCAAAAAGCTAATTCATGCCAAACCTCATAGTTGGCCTGCTTCAAAAAATCATCCCTAAAAATGGCATACCTTCCTGAAACAGTTCTGATGGTAAAATCTTGACTAGACATTTCCTCCTCAAGAGCAGAAAACCCTATGAAGTAGCGTACATCAGACACTTTTGCCAATTCGGGGTCTTCATCCCAAAGCATCATCCATTCATCAGCGGAGGAATTGAGTTGTTTATAGGTTTGCTGAGTATAATGGATAAACTCTTCGACGGTGCTCTCCTGCGTCATCTCCAGCTTAAGGACGTGGATAGCCATTTTGTCAAAAAATTCAGTCGCGTAGGGAGAATCAACTGAAGAAATAAGATTCGGACTAACCACATTTGTTTCTCTGAAGGTTGAGGGCGTTTGGCCATATAGCTTCTTAAAAGCTTTGCTAAATGCGGCGGTAGACTCGTACCCAACCTCAAGCGCTATGTCCAGTATGCTTAGGTCTGTGTACTTAAGAAACTCCGCTGAGGCATGCATGCGGATCTTATTAGCGTATGAGTGGATAGATTCTCCCTTGCGCGACTTAAATAAGCGGTTAGCATGCCGGTATGAGTAAAATGCCTTATCCGAGACAGAATCAGCCGTCGTTTTCCTGGAAACATCACGAATGTGATCCTCCAGGGAGTCGATTCTTTCTTGAGGGTCATTTGACACGGTATTTCCGTCTTTTTAAGTCGCTAATATAGTAGCTAACAAAATGACAATACCAGGCAAGATATTTCTGGATCCATTTACCCCTTACCCTTAATGAATGTACATACTTCATTATCTGACAGCCCTTAGTCGGAGAAAGTCCAGCATAGCTGTATTAACATCTACATTCATATTGTTATTCCAATCTTCAAAGTGGACCTTGATCACATTCTCTCCTACTTGTAATTCTACCAAAGTAATATTTGAGAATCCCCAATCTGACCACTCATCCTGCCCGCGCTGTGGTAAGACTATGACACCCTGATAGTCACCATTAACTGTAAGAGAACGGATGGCGCATTTATTATTGGTATTCCAGCGGCCACTCCCGTTAGCGTACTTAAAGTCTAAAGAATAAATCCCGGCTTTTTCAATAGTGACTGGAATGTTAATCTCCCTATTTTGGGTCAGGCTCACGGCAGCAAATCCTCTACCTGAATAGTTTGTGTAGGGTAAACTGGAAGCAGGGGCAAAATCTTCCACTTCTATGATCTGCTCATCCTGTACAATCAACAGCGGTTCACTAGCAAAGCCCTCATATCCCATTTCATCTACCGCACTTACCATATAGGAAGCATAAGCTTCATCTTCTATCTTGAATGAATTTTCGCTGGTAGTTGTTAGCAACTCTCCATTTTTATAAATGCGATACTCCTTGGTTTCAGCAACTGAATCCCAGACTAACTGATCTCCTTCCATCCTACTAAGCACAGTAGTAGGGGTAAAATAATTTTCTACCAAATTGATGTTCTGATGGGGGAAAGGCTGATTGACCAATTCAACGACCACATCAAACGTCCCACTTGCATTAGTGGGGATATACACCTCTTCTACTGCCTCACCATTTATGGTGGCCGATTTGATTTGATTCCCATATCCCTTGATGGTGATATTTACTTTCGCATCCCGATATGTGAAGTTGGATAAGGTTTTTTCGCCTCCAAAAGCTTTAGGTACTACAGGAGTAAAGTGTAACCCATCATTTCTAAACTCCATACCCATAAACACCCTATGCACCATAGCCAGATTACCTGCCATACTCCATAGCATGCGATGAGAATTAATTTCTGTACCCAGAAAGTCTCCTGTTTCGGCTACCATATTCTCATAATTGGTCAGAAATAAGGCAGCAGCCCTGTAGACACTTGCCAGTCCATGGGTTAACACGGCTTCGTTCCCAGTTTTGGCAGCTGCCCAATTCCAATAGGATTGGACAAAGGGCCAAATTCCATTATTGTGGTAAGGGGGGATACCTGGGATTTGCGGATAAATACAGGTGGCACCAAATTCCGTTAGAGGAGATTGGGAAATGATGGAGGCAGCTTTCGCCTCATCTGAGATCGGAAGAGC
>JBCDBC010001003.1:0-2764 GCA_039184535.1 Bacteroidota bacterium
ACTCATCAAAGTTTCTGTAAAGTTCCGGGATACACTGAAATCCTCCGCACTCATCATCTGTATCAGACAGGGCAAGTACACCCTGTACATTTACAGGCTTGGGATCCAGGCTGGTATCTATGTCCCAATGGATAAAACCTTTGTATTCATGGCCGGGACGAATAGGGAAGTTTAGGTTAGCTCTGTCTATGGTTACCCATAGTTTATCTGTCCCCCATATGTCTTGGAAAGCGCGGTAAACTTTGGGGTATTGGCGGTTGTCCCACATTCTCTGGTGGTTATACATTTCCACCATGCCGGTATTTTTTAGCTCCTTCATACGAATTTCCCTTCTGGGAGCTCTGTACCAACTTTCAGTATCATTAGGATCTTTCTCTTCAAATTCCCAGAGAAGATTGGCCATGGCTTCCACATTTTCAGCGGGTACAGCATTTTCTATGATGACATACCCATTGTGTTTCCAGAAAGCCCATTGTTCTTCAGTGAGTTCGTGTAGCGGTTCATTGTTGAGGCGTTCATTCAGCTTAATGGTGCTGATGTAGTTTACTGTAGCGTTTCCGGGTTGGTCTTTGGAGTCTAATTTTACCTGGTTCATGAATATGTTGTTTTAGGGGGTTATTCGTAATAAGTCGTAAATATATCCTCTAATGTATAGGTTTATTTTGACTATTTCAATATAAATCGTAATTTTTCGTAAAAATTCGCAAATATGCTTCGTGAAGAAAGGCTCAAAAAAATTCTGACAAAACTGGAACTGGAAAGTAGAGTGTCCTCTACCAAGCTGATGGAGGAGTTTCAGGTATCAGAGGGAACTATCAGGCGGGATCTTAATGAACTGGAAGAAAAAGGGTGGTTAAAGAAGGTGCATGGTGGAGCCATTCCCAGGCCAGAAGCTCCCAGCTCGCTAGATGGGAGAATGGCCTTTGCGACTGACAGTAAAGCTTTATTAGCTCAGAAAGCGATTCCCCTCATTGAGGAAGGCCAACTCATTCTGATAGATGGTGGATCTACTAACTGGCATATTGCCAGTCAAATCCCCAGGAACCTAAGATTGACGGTTTTTACGAATAGTATACTGGTGGTAAGCGCCCTGGCAGAGCATAATATGGTAGACTTACATTTCTTGGGGGGAAAGGTGTTTAAGTCTTCTCAGGTTACGCTGGGATCAGAGGTCATAGATGCACTGGATCAGGTACATGCAGATTTAGCCTTTGTAGGGATTAGGAGCATTCACCCCCAATTAGGCATCAGTACGCTGAATAGAGAGGAAGCCCTGGTAAAGAAGAGAATGGTCAATAGAAGTAGCAAGTCTGTAGTATTGGCTACGGCGGATAAGCTTCATACTGTAGACCACTTTACCATTTGCTCCGTACAAGAGTTGGACTTGCTATTGGTAGAAGAAGGCGTAGAGCAAGGGGTGATTTCGCCATTTGAAGTGCTAGGCCTACAGGTGAAGTAGTGACGAATTCAGGTAGGAATGAGCCATTCATACTAGCTAACAACCAATGAAGAGCAAAAAAGGTGGGCTTATTTATTCATTTATTAAAATAAACAATTAATGAATTAAATTGAATTTGTATTCGATAAGTCCCATGCGAATTTCATTACCGTTATTCCTCCTCCTAGCCCCCATTTTTTGTTTTTCTCAGACAGATGAAATTAATATCACCGCTTCCTTTAGAAGTGTTATTGATATAAGGATCGTTGGAAGCTCAGATGTGTACTTTGAATTTAACAGCATTGATGATTACACAAACGGGCTGAATGAATTCGGAAATAATTTCGTTCAGTTTGAGGTAGCCTCTACTACAAGTTTTCATTTACATTTCAATCATTCTGCCTTTATGAATGAAAGGGGAAATATTCTTGACCCAAGGTATTTCTATTTCAGACTACGCTACCTAAACGTTATGAGGTATGAGGGATCAAGATTTATCTATGGAGAAGGAGATGGATTTCCCGATGGTGATGCTAGCCTCTCCAACATATTTATCATGGATAACACAATCAAATCTCTGCTGGAACCGGGGACTTATGGAAATAGGGGGTACTACGACAAAAACTATTACGAGATGCAATTTGGCTGTGGTACCTATCCGGTAAGGGCCTTATCCGGCCTGCCAAATTTGTTAGATGCAAACATTGCTCCTGGTACCTATACTTCTGTTCTAACATTGACCGCTCTCCCCTTAATCCAGTAACAGTTTTAATACCTATCCTGCCAGATATAAGGATCAATTGTTAGCTTATGCTTACCTGCTAAAGAAGAGTGTAAGTAGACTGAGACTTTTCCATTTGAGTCAGAAGCTAAAGGTACTATCATGCATGACAATTCTGTATGATGAGAAGAATAGGATACCTTTTATTGTTACTATTCCCCAGCTTCTGTTTTTCTCAATCTGATGAAATCAACATATCAGCAGCTTTTGAACAGTCCATAGAACTACAAATAGTAGGAAATGCGAACTGTAGCTTCACCTTTAGTTCCATAGCTCACTACACCAATGGGTTTACTGCTAACGGTAATCATGGATCTAATCATATTCAGTTTCAAATAGCTTCCAGTACAAACTTTCAAGTGGATATGTCTAACACAGCCTTTACAGATGGGGCAGGAAACACTCTGGATGCAAGGTATTTTCACGTTAGACTTCAGTACCAAAATGCCGAAAGTGATTATAAGGATAGATATGATTGGGGGCCATCTGATGGCTTTGGAATTAAGTCTACCCTTTCCGGGGCCTATATTTTAGCGGAAGGTGTC
>JBCDBC010001004.1:0-2764 GCA_039184535.1 Bacteroidota bacterium
ATTCTTCCCTGGAATACATTCTCCCCACCAAAATGCTTTAGCATTTGGGACTGAGTAGCATGTACCACATCACGAAAGTCCATGTGGTCTTTCATTTGTCCCTTGAAGGTAACTTTTACTGATTCCGGGATAGGCATGGAAGCTTCTCCTGTAGCCAGCGCAAGTGCCACTGTACCTGAGTCTGCTCCAAAGGCCACTCCCTTAGACATTCTGGTATGCGAATCCCCTCCTATGATGATGGCCCAGTCGTCAATGGTAATATCATTCAGGACTTTATGGATCACATCCGTCATGGGCTTGTACTTGTGCAGAGGATCCCGTCCTGTAATCAGACCAAAGTCGTTCATAAACTTCATCAGCCTGGGTATATTCTCCTGAGACTTTTTGTCCCAAACAGAAGCTGTATGGCATCCCGACTGATAGCCTCCATCCACTATGGGAGAAATTACTGTGGCAGCCATCATTTCTAATTCCTGGGAAGTCATAAGTCCGGTAGTATCCTGAGAACCTACGATGTTCACCTCCACACGTACGTATGAACCCGCATGCAGGGTAGCACCCGAGGTTCCAACTGCATTCTTATTGAAGATTTTTTCAACGGCAGTAAGCCCCTGTCCCTCGTGAGAGACTTCTTTAGAGGGAGCAAATACCGGAGGTACATCTATCCCCAATGTCTTAGCAGCAAATGCCTGTAGTTTTTTCCCAAATACAATGGCATAGGACCCACCAGCTCTCATGAACTCCATTTTCTGAGGCGTAAAGGCACTGGAAATATCCATCAGCTCCTTATCCCCATTGTATAGTTTCTTCGTCTTTGTGTTGATGGTCAAGACTGTCCCTGTATCTACAGAGTAGGCTTGCTCTAATACGGGCTCTCCCTCATCATCCAACACCAGCTTTCCATCAGCATCATATTTCTTCACCCAGTTTTTCAGGTCAAGGCCTATCCCACCTGTTACCCCAACGGTAGTAAGGAAGATGGGAGAAATACCGTTAGTTCCGGCTACTACAGGGGCAATATTGATAAAGGGAACATAGGGGCTGGCGGGTTTCCCTATCCACAGGGCCACATTATTCACACCTGACATTCTGGAAGACCCTACTCCCATGGTGCCTTTCTCCGCTATCAACATTACTCTCTTATCAGGATGGGCCGCTTGAAGGGCCAGAAGTTCTTTCTGCCTAACCTCATCATGCTCAAACATGGATTTACCATGTAGCTCCCTGTCTGATCTGGAGTGAGCATCACTACCTGGAGAAAGTAAGTCAGTAGAAATATCCCCTACCCCTGCTATATAAGTTACTACCTGAATCTCTTCCTCTATATCTGGCAGTTTGGTAAAGAATTCTGCCTGGGCATAACTCTCGATAATATCCTTAGCTATCTTACTACCGTTATTATAGGCTTCTTCAAGCCGCTCTGTATCTGCTTCATACAGGAATACCTGTGTCTTAAGGACTTTAGCGGCTTCTTTTGCTATGGCCTCATCTTCTCCAAGGGCTAGATCCAATAACACCCTAACTGAAGGCCCCCCCTTCATGTGAGATAACTGCTCAAAGGCGAAGGAAGAAGAAATTTCTTCTACTAATTCCTTGCCCTCAATGATTTCTTTGAGAAATTCAGCTTTCACACCAGCTGCACTTGTAGTTCCCGGTAGTACGTTATATATGAAGAAATGAAGAGAATCCTTCCTATGCTCATTGTCTACCTCTTTGATCTGTGCAATCACTTCACTCAATAACTCAGCATCATCTATCGGTTTCGGGTGAAGTTCTTGGTCTTTTCTCTCTTCAATTTCCTTAAGATATTCAGTATACCTACTCATAAAACATTCTTTTTGATGTTAAAAGTGTCCAAGGGAGAGGGTAAAGTCTTCCTTGATGCATAAAATCGCGAGCCCATACGGGAATATGTCTCTTTTGAAAGCACCAAATTAGCGATTAACAAAGAAATATTCACGAAAATCGATGTTTATACCTTAAACACTGACAAATTCCCAAACGTATCCTTTTTTCTCACCAATCTTTCATGCTAAGACATAATAATTTTCGAATATATATCCCTTTACTAGATAAGTCAATACGGGCGGATAGATAGCTGAAGATCTCTTTTAGATCTTCCTTAAGAGGGTACTACTTCTAGTTTACGTAATACAGCTTTATTGGATACACCAGAATTTTGAAAATTAAGGAACTAAGGTGGGTTGGACATTCTTCTTACATACTCTTGGCGAGAACAGTTTGAGTGATTTTGGTTTTAGGGGAGAGTTTGAAAGCAACCCAAATGGACATAGATGACAACATCAGCCACATAAGATCTACCAACAGGATTTGGTCATATCCTTCCAGTATGCTCACCCATATCCACTTTCCGCTGGTAATGCCGTTTACCAGAGGGATTAATAGCCCTAAAATCCCCCCTGAAAGCAGAGACCATTTCAGGATGAAAGCATTGTCCTTTCTCCAAACAAAGAATAAACTTAGGGTAAGCCAACTCATAAAGTATGTCCGATAAAGAAAGCTCATTCCCCCACCTGGAAACAACTTAACAAGAGAAAACTCTAGTGCTGTCACAGGATACATACTGAGACAAATAGCTAAATACCACCATACCACTCGCCTGTTAAACCTTCTTTCTTTATCAGAGGTCAATTTTTTATCTCTGGCTACCAGCCAAATCATGACACCAGAAAGCACCACATAACAGGAAAGTAAACCCAGAATAAATGAAATGAGCCTAAGGCCCATACTAGCATAATCAGCC
>JBCDBC010001005.1:0-2763 GCA_039184535.1 Bacteroidota bacterium
CAGATTTCCATATAAGTCTTCAAAGACAGCTACTGTTCCATAATCATGGGTAGCAGGCTCTCTAACGATCTTGATATTATGGGAAAGCAGATTCTGATAGTCACGCTCGAAGTCATCTGTGTGAAGAAATAGAAATACCCTTCCTCCGGTTTGATTTCCTATCCGGCTCCTTTGCTCCTCATTTTTAGCCTTTCCCAAAAGTAGTCTACAAGTGCCATCTCCTTTAGGGGCTACAATCACCCAGCGTTTTTTCTCGGCAGGTTGAGGGGTATCTTCAATCAGCTCGAAGCCAAGCTTATCTACATAAAAAGAAATCGCCTCGTCGTAGTCATCCACGACGAGGGATATATTTACTATTCGTTGGTTCATGGATTAATGAAGAATGAAAGAATGTTGAATGATTGAATTTTCCGGGGTTGAATGCTTAAGGAGATGTTGCCACATCAAATTCTACCTGTCTATAGATATCTGACATTTTCAGGGTAATTCCAAGGGATTTCAACTCTACTTCTCCATCTAATCCAAGCAAAGTTTCTATTTCCCAGGTGTTGTCATTCACTCTGAAGAAAGTATCTACCATAGCTTCAGTCTGGCTACCTAAGACATACTGCTTTAAAGATGGAATTTCCCTGTAATGAGCGAATTTTGCCCCTCTTTCAAAACCTGCAGTACTTTCAGAGAGGACCTCAACTATCAGAACAGGATTGGTAATAGCATTTCCATCTTTCTTGCTAGTCTGAGGTTTCTCACAGACCACAGATACATCTGGATAATAGGTTCTGTTCGTAGCTTCAACCCGTACCTTCAAATCACTACTATAAACGATACAGCCTTTTTCATCCAATTGATTTCCTAAGTGCCTGGAAACACTGGCAGATATTTGACTATGAGCGGGAGTTCCCCCAGCCATAGCCGTAATCATCCCATCGTGGAACTCATACTTGATGGCTTCCTCTTTTTCCAATGCCAGGTAAGCATCATAGGTATATTTGGCTACCGCTATTTCTCCCATTCTAACATGAATAGATTCTTTGGTTCCTGTTATCAACTTAATTTACCAAAATTATTCCTCTTTCTTAGAAGTAGAAGCCTATTCTGAATTCAAAGATGTCGAACTCCTCAGAGATAGAATAGGTCAAGGTAGTTACCAGCGTCTGATAAGGACTAAGGAGTAATCCTCCCCCATATCCTATATGCCAATCATCATTATCCTCTCCTTCCAGCCATACTCTACCGTGGTCAAAAAAGCCTATCAGTCCGATCTCCATGGGGATGAAGTAATTCTTTGCATTGGCCAGCCCTATGCGAACATCAGTATTATGGTAGAAAGCCGCATCACCTGCAAAACGCTCCCCTCTGTATCCTCTGAGGTTAGTCCTTCTTCCCAAGGTATTAGCCTGGAAGAAATCATAGTCTCCAAAGTTACCTGCATAGCCCACGCGAGTAGCCCATACGATAGGAACCGGTTTCCGTGTGTAGTGGTAGAGGGAAAGTTCAGTAGATAATCTCGCAAAACTATTGTCCCCTTCTCCCACATCAGTTTTCCAACTGGTATTCAGGTTCCACCTGAAGCCTCTGCGGGGAAGAAGTTTATTATCTACTGCATCAATCTGTAAGTCTGCTTCTACCCCGGCATAATGCTTAGGCTTAAAGTCTTCATCTATTCTTTCTGGATCCTGTGAAATAAATCTCCCTTCTGTACGCGCTATCTGGTTATAGTCATAGACTGGACCTATTCTAAAGGTATGTCTGTCAGCACTAAATGACTTTTTGAAGTTAGGATTAATGACTACCCTGGCTTGACGCAAGCGGTTAAAGTTAAAGTTATCATCATTCTCTTCGGTATAGGTTGTACCATTTCCTAAGCCAAAGTAGTTTCTCACATGAGTAGGGGCAAAAGCCTTTGCGCCTAGCAGGAAATCCCATTTACCAAACACACCCACCTGATCCCAAATATAACTTCCTGAAAGTGCCCTGGTAGCAAAGGCATAGTTCGCTAATAGTGAATGTTTACTCTTATACGGATTCTTCCTAAATCCATGTCTGGTATTCACAAATCCTGCTCCTAGTACAAAGCCATCATCTACGTTCCAACCTGGGAGAATTAGCGGCAAGAAATTATCTAGCTTAAAAGCTTTACGCTCATACACATTGGCATCATTCCCAATGGTGGTCTTATTTCTAAACCCGGCTGCCCAATCTACTTCGTTGCCTTGGGAAGTATCATACACCAGCACTTTTCCTGCCTTACCATCAGTGGTTTGAGTTTCTACCTTATCGGTATCCTGCCCCCCGATGATTCTCACTTTAATGCCTTTGGCCTTATCTCCTTTTACGATGAACTCATCCTCACCCTGGAAACCGTATAGCCTAATTTCATTTGTCTGGCTTTTCTCAAAAAGCCGCTCATAGATTTTGGCCTTCTCTTCTCTTTTCTTGTTGACAGCATAAATGGTCACCTTCGTCTGCTCATCATTGAGTCTTTCAATCACAAATTTCTCTCGTTTATCAGTTCCCCAAATCTCTACTTCCTTTGCCAGATACTTATAGTACTCCTTCGCAAAGTCTGCCAGCTTAGCTCTTCTTGCTCTTAGCTTCGCTTTTATGACATCTCCATTGATATCGTACAGTTCCTTAGGCCATACTTTGAAAGCTTCATCAATCACCTCATCTGTCAATAAAGGCTTCATGGACTCAGCCAGATTCTTTGACAGGACCTTCATAACAGAAATGGAGGAGAAGGACTGGATTGAAATGGCTGAG
>JBCDBC010001006.1:0-2750 GCA_039184535.1 Bacteroidota bacterium
CTGAAATGATATACTGTCAGACTAAGAATTTAGCTGAGTGGAGAATGCCATCCCCATTTGCTGCTGATATTTCTCTATCACCCTGAAGATCTCCTTTAGGGTAACCTGCTCTATTTTTGTGAGTTCTGCCAACGGAATAAGATTATCAGCCGTAAGTTCCTTTCTGATTTGGGCAGTTTGGTGCTGTAGCCTTAGGCGCATCATAAAATAGTAAGACTGGTGTAGCTCCTGATATTCTTCCTGGCTCAGGACTTTCTTCTGTTTTAATTCTAGCAGCCTGTGTCCGGTATTAGTAGCTTCTATTTCATGCCTAAGGGCGTAAACTCTCACCATTTCCACTAGAGAATTCATCGGACTTTTGATGTCCAGTCCTTTTTTCTTGTTGGCCTGCTCAGTCAGTTTAAATCCCCTGAAGAAGGTGAGGGGAGGTTTCCGCTCAATGGCTCCTCTACTTTCCTGTTGGAAGAAGGTAATTGAGCCTTTTTCCAGGGTATTGAAGACGTTGGTTTTCAGGGACTGCAATAACCTGCTATCTCCAAATATGCTTCTGGAATCAAAGAAGGACCTACTCTCCTGTAAATGTAAGGCGGTGGGCTGCTTGATCCATGTTTGAAAGTATCTCTTCCAGCTTAGTAAGGGTTGGTTCCATTTAGGATTTTGAGCCATTACTCTATGCTGGCAATAATCAAACCCTACCTGATTTAGCTCGAAGTTAATGTGCTTAGCCAATTCTAAGAAGTAGGCAGAAACATGCTCCTTATCCTCAGGATGGGGATCATCATAAATGATGGCATTATCCTGGTCTGTGGCTAAAGTTTGTTCCATTCTCCCTTCACTTCCAGTAGCTATGAAAGCAAAGGCCAAAGGAGGGTTCCCAATCTTGTCCATAGCTCTATGGATGATGCGCTGTGTGATGGCATCTACTATCCCACTGATCACCTGATTCACTATTTCAGGCCTCATGCCCCTTTCAATCAATCTATCTACGATGGCGGGACCTTTGGACCAGGCAGCAGCTAGCTCTTCAATTTCATTAGCTCGCTGTATGCTCTGAATGAAGATGAAGGGAGAGTGGGTAGGATCATGGAGAAGCTGTTGTAAAGAAACTATCCCGATGATTTCCTGCTCACTCTCTACACCCAAATACCTTCTCTGCTGCTGGAACATGCTTAGGATGGCCTCATGCTTATATGCCCCCTCATGTATGGAAGGGACAGGCTGCTGCATGATGGCAGAAACTTCCTCCTGAGGGTCAATCTCTGAGGCTACCACCTTTATTCTCAAGTCTTTGTCAGTCAGGAAGCCTACTACCTTTTCTTCCCTATTTTTGATCAAGATATACTCCTGGTCAAAGTGGGTCATGATATTGGCTACTTCCTGAATGCTTTGGTCCTGGAAGCAGGCAAAGTCTGGTGGCACTATGGCTCCGGTAATCTTCTCATTAAAGGTGTAGTCCGCTCCTTGAAAACCTGATTCGGGTCCTGGTTGAGTATTCACAAAGGATACATAGCCGCTTTGGAGCATTCTTTTCCCTAATTGCTGAGTATAGAAATCACCAAAATCCGAGTATTCTCTGCATAAGTAGAGGAAGTCATCCTTAGGTAGGGTGTAGATGGTGGAATTCTTTATTGCACGTGTGGTTCTAATGGCTGTCAAATTATTTAATAGGATAGACATAGAGCCAAAGGTGGAGTAGGGGAGAAACTCCTCACGATAGGATTTATTTCCGTCCTCATCCAGAAAATACTTTTCCACCTTTCCGGAAACGAGTATGGATAGTTCATTTAGGTTACTGACATTTTGTTCATAGAGGACTTCATCAGCTTTTAGCCGTTTTTCTTTCATGAGCTTGAGAAGCTTTTTCAATACTTCCTCTGGCAGCAAATGATATGGAGCTACTTTTTTTAGGGTTGATATATCCAGTGGCTCCATACCTTTTTTTCTAGCTAACAATGTTCTCACAATATCCTCTAGCAATTAAATATTGGTAAAAGTACAACTATTCTGTCATGAATAATTGAAAATTTGTGAAAAATATGTGTAAAATTTTAGTGAATTTTTAATTCTATCACTTTTCTATTGATAAGAAAATCTTTCCTCTAGTCCACCTACAGAGATTAGAAAGGTCCCAGTCTCCAGAATTTCAGTCCCATCTCTATCAGGGTAGCAGAGATGTACCTGAGGTAAAATATCAAACTCACAGGTTATGGACTCTCCAGGAGCTAACTCCACCTTTTCAAACCACTTCAGGGCCTTTACCGGTCGACTAATCTGACCGTACTCATCTGAGATGAACCATAGGATACTTTCCTTTCCCTTACGATCACCTGTATTGGTGATGGTCACTTTAGCAGTTAGCTCTTCTACTCCAGTAATAGCTTTAGTACTCATTTCTAGTTTTGAGTATTCAAATGAGGTGTAACTTAGGCCATCCCCAAAATCAGCTATGGAGTATCTCCAACGTTCATCTCCGTCAGGAAAAGGCTGGGCATCTGCAAAGATTGAAAACTTATGATTGTAAGGAACTGTGTGCCCTTGCTTATACGGATAGGTAAATGGCAGCTTGCCGGAAGGGTTCTCCTTTCCTGAAAGCACAGATGCGATAGCAGGCGCTCCTTCAAGGCCAGGTAGCCCTGCCCAAATAATAGCTGCACAGAGATCTGCCTGATTAGGGAAGGTTCTGGGCCTTCCTTCCAGCAATACCAATACCACCGGCTTTCCTGTGGCTATGGCTTCATCTAGCCATTCCA
>JBCDBC010001007.1:0-2743 GCA_039184535.1 Bacteroidota bacterium
GTTATCAGGGATTGGGGCATGGACTATACTTCCTGCTGTAAAGATATCATTCCTTATATAAAAGTATAAGATTCCCACCCCCAATTCGTGCAATTTTATGTATCGCCTGCTCACGTTCGTAAGTAAGTTTATCCGTCAGGAGAATGGAGAGTGCCAGCCCACTAAGTTGAGCGGATTCCGCCAACTTAATCAGAGGCTCATCTATCCCAAACCCTCCATCTGTACAAAGCAGAATATGGGTGGGTAAGTTCTTTTGTCGAGTGCCTAATTTGATGGCTTTAGCCAAGGCAGCTTTGAGGTTTCCCTTTCCGCCAGTCTGCATGCCTTTCCATAGATTGGCTTGAGCTGCCAAAGCCGGATTCTGATAATCCAGATGGAGTTGGGTTTCTTCCCGGTAGGATAAGAGGCTTAGCTTATCAGCTTCCCCCTGATTGGCTACCGTTTCTCTTAGCCAGTTCTCTACCGTAATCAATCGCTTTTCTTCCTGCATAGACTCAGACACATCTACCAGCCATAACCAGTGAATGGGTTCCTTATTGCTAGTGGAAGCATCCCTCAAGGGAGGAAAGAAGATTTCCGGAACAGGAATATAAGGAATAGAGATAGTAGACCCGTCAGTTAACTCAGCATAGAGCTGCTGGATATTTACCTCTCTCTGTGAGAATAAGGGAAGAAAGGTAGTTTGAATGAAGAACTGAGACTTGGTAGACCCGCCATAACGTTCCTCAGACGGAGCTGCTTGTTTAAATTCCGCTGTCGCTTTCAGAAATTTCTCCATTAAGTCTACAAAAGTATCTACTTTTCGATGATCCTGTTTAGTAGTCTTCAAGCGATTAAGGGAAAGCTGAAGTTTCTCACTTTCCTTTTCTATATCTGGGCTGTAAGCAGAAGCTATGGCGTACATAAGTGCCTCGCAGCTCCGCATACAGGGAGAAAGGAGTCTGTTAAGTTCTTCTGGTTTCGATGATACGGTATTTGGTGTTTTCCCCATATGCTGACGGGTGCTTTCCTGCACATCCAGAAAAAGACCATCCCACTGCTGCATCAATTCTTGTAGGGTTTCCAGATGCGGTTCTTTCAGGTAGGCTTTATCAAGAGAATGTGTTGCTAGCTTATGACTGAGAGATCTTCCTTTCTCCAGTAATTGCTGCTGAAGCTCCATATAGGGAGAGGCAGGGACACGAGATAGTGAAGTAGACCAGCTTTCCCAATAAGCTTCATCATGCTCCCAGGCAGCTAATCCACCCTTCATTTTCTCTTGATACAAGCGAGCGTGCCAATAAATAGAGTACTCCTGGTAGTAGGTATGAATCTCCTCCTGATAAGTGATGACTTTCTCTGAAAGGGTTATCCAATGATTCAGATAGGAATGAAGGGGGCCTAATTCCTCTTTAGCTTGCTGATGAAGCGGAATACACAAACAGGATAACAGAAGCCAGAAGGGAAGCAACTTCTGTATTCTCATAGAGACACACCTTCTGGAATACTAAACTTCTCCTTTTTACATGAGAATTCCAGAAGAGAATCTTACTCCCTATTACAAACCATTGGCTTCTATGGTATCCATCATTTCCAGGATGGCATAGTTGATTTTGTTACTCTCGAGGGTAGCTTCACTGGTAGACAATAGCCCCAGGTTCCTTTTCCGCTTTAATGAAGAGAATCTGTTCGATAGCAGGGTGATTTCATTCTCAAAGTCTGAATTTCTTTCTCTGGCCATTCTCCCAAGTTCATCTAGTACCTGCTCTGTTTTATCATTTCTCATCTTATCTCTCAGCTCATCCAGTACTATGCCCATTTCATTTTGGGCCAGATTCCAGCCAGTATCTGCCTCCGTACTTACAAAGTGCTCCCAAGGATCATTATCATAGGTTTTCTCCGGCTTTACCTGTTCCTCTTCCCAGTAAAGCTCTCGGGTAGCTCCTCCTTTACCCAGTTTTACGATGGTATCCGCTTGCTGGAAGGAGGCATCTACGGTCTTTTTCTGCGCCAAACCTGCATAGAAATACCTGGCAAAATCCTTAGCTGCTTCATCTTCTATGGCCCTATCCGTTACGATGACCTGTTCTACCCCTGCTTGCTGTAGTGCCTTTGCCTGGTCATAGGTATCACAGGCATTCAGGAAGACTAGCTTCATAGCCTTTTGGGTAGCCAGAAAATCCGCAAAAGAATCTGCATCCATGGTAGCTGCATTTTCCCCGGAAGAAAGAAGGAGAGATTCTCCGTCAGCATGTCCACCATAGTGAAACAGGACTATCCTGTCTTTATACTCCAGGAAAGCGTCTATGATCCTCTGAATGGAAGCAGCAGGAAGTACTTTCACCTTTACCCACCCATTATTTTCTGCTGGTCCGAGGGCATCAGTAATGGCTTGCTGTTCAAGGCTGATGTTACGTAGGAAGGACCCTTGACGATCATTAGCGAAGGCGAGAAGGATGACGGGCGTTTGATCTGACATGAAGAAATGTATGCTTTGTAGAAATGGTTGATTTACAAGTATATAAAAAATTCCATAAGCGAAGCACATTTCTTACTCCTTTGATTCGCGCTTGCAGATTAATTTCCGTATCTTTGCCCCGATTTTAAGTCTAGAATCGTTTCCCATTTATGATTACAGTACAAAATCTTTCACTCCGTTTCGGAAAAAGAACCCTTTTTGAGGACGTTAACCTGAAGTTCACGCCTGGAAACTGCTATGGTATCATTGGTGCCAATGGTGCAGGTAAATCTACCTTTCTCAAGA